>WRCW01000129.1 GCA_009783755.1 Spirochaetaceae bacterium | reverse complement strand
TTCAGCTACAACTGTTGGGTTATTGCCATTGATATATAACACTTCTATTTTTGCGCTATATTTGCCTTCAACTATTTTGCCTGCCATATTGCCTAATGCAATTTTTCCATCCCATGTTATTTTCTCAGGAATTCTTTCTGTTCCATCCTGTTTGAAAACTGTCTCGTTTTTATCGTTAATAACAGAAAGAGAATATTTTTCTACTCCTGTTTTTCTTTCAGCTCTTGGGAAAAATGTGATTACATCTTTTATCCCGTCATTATTCGGAGAAAATGCATCAAAATCTCTGGAGAGGATCACAGGGGTATCTGCTGTATCAATTGTAAAATTAAGTCTTCCCGAGTTTCCTTTGTTTCCTGCTTCATCTGTAGCAGAAAGTACAAAATAATAATCTCCATCAGCTAGAATTCTGCCGTCAGAACCTGTGCCTAGCCATGAAAAAGTTTCAGGGACCCCATGTCTCCATTGGAACAATCTGACAGGGTTATCTTTTTTATCGTATACAGTTCCTTCCCACAAGTTTTCTTGCGATGTTTTCATTTTTAATACCAGAGAACCTTTTGTTCCGCTTCCGCCCGGAGCAAACACACTATAGTCAGTAGTAACTGTTGCAGAAGGGGGAACTGTATCCACAATAAATTCCGGTGAAAAAACTTCAGGCATATTTCCATGTATATATACTATCTGGAGCTTTGCCATATATTTTCCATCTGCAAGAAAACTTCCATTGGAAGCTTTTCCATCATAAATATGTCTTTCTGGAATAACAAACTTCCCTTCTATTGTTGCTTCTGTTTTTTTATTTTTTTCAGAGATAATATCAATCGTCCATTTCTCCACCCCTTCTTTTACAGGTACATCCATAAAAAATGTAAGAACGCTTTTGGCTCCTGCATTTCCCGGAGAAAATGCAAAATCAGAGATCCTTAGTTCAGCAGGGGTTTCAATAGTGCTTATAATAATATTTTCAACAATACCGCTTGTCTTATTTCCTGCAAAATCCTCTCCTGCGATTCTATATGAATAAACACCATCAGGAAGAAGTATTCCGTTATCTCCTTTTCCATCCCATACTATATCCGAAGGAGCTTTTCCGTTAAAATCATAAGTTCTTACGACCTTACCTCTATTATCAAATATTTCAGCTTTCCAAGATTTTTCAACAGAACCGCTTTGTCTTATTGTAAAATAATCTTTAATGCCATCATTATTTGGAGAAAAAATCATATCTGCAAGAAGTGCAGCTCTTTCAATTTTTAGTTCCGGAGGAATAGTGTCAACAATTACACTATTTTTTGCCGAAGTTGAACTGTTTCCGTTATCATCCCATGCAGTGATCAAAAAACTGTATGTGCCATCAGGTACTGGCAGACGATCATTATTAAGTCCATCCCATGAAAATTCTTTAGGAATATAAATACCTGATTTTACATAAAGAATTCTATCTATAATATTTTTTAAACTAACATTTTCAGGTCTTTCTTCCTTGTTTTCGTATGTTCTTACAATATTTCCTTTTTCATCTATTATATTAAATGTATATCCCTTTACATAACGTTTATCTTCAATCCTTATAGGGAATACAAGTTCATTATTTGCTCCAAAATTATTTGGCGAAATATGCTGAATTTCATTATAAGTTATATTTATGACAGGTCCTGCATTATCTTCACTTCCCAATGGAATTCTTACACCCACACCATAGCCCTGAATGTTTTGCGCAACTTGTGTAAAAGCAGCATCTACTATAAAATCTGTTTTATTCCAATCTCTTTCTTTTAATGATTTTATATTCAAGCTTCCAAGATCTGTTTTAAAACCATAAGAAAGCCCTATTGTCGGAGAAAAGCTTGATAATTTAATTTCATTATCAGCTAACGCATCAAAGTCAGCTCTTGCTGCAAGATTTAATTTAAGAGAATTGGCAAAGGTAATACTCTTGCCAATATTCATAATAATATTATCAAAAGCAGGCAGATAAATATCTGCAGTAAGGTCTCCTGCAATTTTAGAGTATTTAAATACATTTATCCCTGCACCAATACCGGGAGTAAATAAAGGTGGCAATGAATAATTCCTGTCAGGAGAAAACCCTTTCCCCATATTTTTAAAAACAGCGCCCCACCTGAAATGCTTATCACTTAAAAATTCATTGGGATAGTGAATAAATCCAATATCTGCAGAAAGCATCCAGTCAGTATCCCCTTCTTTCCCATATCCAAGATTTAAGCCAATTCCAATAGATAAATTTTCGTAAATATCTTTTGCAGCAGAAATATTTAAGCCTGTCAAAAAAGCTGAATCATAAAAATCAAAATTGCTATTAACAAGAAATAAAGATGTATTTAAAACCCCAGCTTTTCCGGGATAGGAAATTCCCAATGCCGCAATATTTCCCCATCCATCATGTTTGTCATATCCATTTACCGCTGTGTATGCAGCTTCAAATGTAGTTCTTTGGAGAAATCCTGTCGAAGCAGGATTATTCATAGCAGCTAACGGAGAATCGATATTTACAAATGAAGCTGCAGAAGAAGATAAAGAAGGAGAAAGAAGATCATAAAAGAGATATCCCCCTTTGAAATTTTCAGCTTCTGCAAAAGATGTAAACAGTGTAAATAAAATTAATATTAAAGCAATTTTATTAATAACTATTTTCGACTTCATCATATATTCTCCCCTTTAGGAAATAAAAATAAAATAGTGCACCTTATTACCGGCTTAAAATATTTTAAAGATAAATAGCCTCATATAGTTTTATCTAATACTTCAATTTCTTCAATTGTGAGGGAAGATAATACCTCTTTTTCAAGTCGGTATTTTAAGGTATATAACTCTTTTTTCAATTCTTTTTCATGTTTTTTCAGAAAGGCATAAAGCAAAATTTTTTCTTTTTTATTAAGTTCCAATATTTATACCTCTATTTCAAGGCCTTCACGTGCTAAAAGAACTTCGGGACAATAACTGTAAAGATTATTTGCATACCAGCGCGCTTTCTCCAGAATATCATATATTTTTCTATCTTCATAAAGCGGCTCATGGTGAAAAAGAACAACCTTTTTTACCATCCATTCAGAAGCAAATTCAATCCCAAGGCTGAAAGAGGTATGTCCCCAGTCATATTTTTCAAGAGCTTCATCAAGAGTATACTGGGAATCTATAACAAGAAGATCTGTATTTTCATAGAACCTTATAGATTTTTCATTTTTAATAAAATCAGCTTCTCTTAATTCTGTATCTGTTGAAAAAATCATACTTTTACCATTTTCAGTGATTCTATATGCAAAACAACCACCAGGATGATATACAGGCCTGCATGCAATTTTTACATCACCAAGCATAACTCCTTCCTGAGGTATAGTCACATAATTGATTTTAGCCCTAAATTCATCGATTGTTATTGGAAAATAAGGAAGCTTCATTTGATTTGATAATATTTCTTTAAAATTCTTAACAGGACTGTAAAAAGTAATTGAACACTCGGGGTTAAATACTTGAGGTGCAAAAAACAGCAGCCCTTGTATATGGTCCCAATGGAAGTGTGAAAAAAAGACATGGTAATGTCTTATATGTTTATCTTGCTTCAAAAGCGACAGACCCAATTCCCTTATACCTGTTCCAGCATCAAAAATGATCAAAGTTCCATCATCAAGCAATACTTCGACACAGGTTGTATTGCCTCCAACTGTTGAAAAAATATGATCTGGAAGTCTTGAAAGAAATAGCTCGCGTGTTTCAGGAGAAGTAAGATCTTCCGGTTTGATTCGCTGAACAACCGCAGATATTTTCCTTTGAAGTTGCATATTTGTAAGGGGAACAGGAACAGAACCTCTAACCCCCCAGAATTTTACCTTCATAAATTTACTAGTTTCACCTCATGAAGCTTTTACACTACTACACTATATATTTTAAAACTGTAGATTAAGGACCTGCATTATCTACACCCAACTATATATTGAATATTCGGAATATTGCTTGTTAAACTATACCTGACGATTACAATTATTATTACAGTTTACTGTAAAGAAATTCTTTGTCAATCTATTTATTTTTAGACATAAAATCGTTTTTAAAATCAAATTTACTCATCATCAGGCTCGATAAGAGGATCAAGCCTCCTCATTGCAAGTTTTTCTTCAATTTCTTTCCTTGTATAATGCTTTCCTGTATTTACTCCCGGGCAATTTCTGCCAAGAACTTCCCAATCTTCAGGAGAATTTAAAACAGAGCTCCAAAAAGGGTATGTTTTGCACTGAAGCGGTCTTTGGTCATATATTGTACAACCGCCATTATCCCAGAAAATACAATCATTATTTTTTTTCTCTATAAGGCTGATGCGCCTTAAAATGCCAAGATTTACGATTTTGCAATATTTTTTAAGAAATTCTTCTTTATTTATTTTTAAAAGAGAAGATAAAGCAATAAGGTCATTTTTTGACAAAAATACATAGCCCGGATCGTGCCTGCAACACTTTGAGCATCTTGCACATTGAAAATAGAGCCCTTCTTTGTAAAATGGCGTATCCATTATATTATAACCAACCTCAAAACCCTACACTTTGACCTTTTAAAACACACTACCAAGAAGATATTGATAAAAGCCTTCCTTGCTTAACTGGTTGAAAACTGCAATAGCAATGAATGCATGTTGATTTTTTTTAAAAAATAGTATATTATCTATTTTATAGTAATTAAATAATTGCTAATTTGTCAAATGGGCTTGCCGAGCAATTCTTATAAATTGTTGATTAGTAATGAATTAAGGAAATTTTATATAAAATTTAATCTTAAAGGTAAAGCAAAACAATATAAACTTTCTAAAAAGAAAGGAGAAAATATTGCAAACAGTAAATGAAAAGAAAAAAATTCTTTTGATAGATGATTCTGAATTTCATCTCTCAATTGCAAATAATATGCTAAAAACTGAATACACCGTTATTACCACAAAATCCGGAAAAGGAGGATTGGAGCATTTGCTTAAGGGGCTTGTTCCAGACATCATATTACTGGATATAATAATGCCGGACATGGATGGGTGGGAAACATATCATAAAATAAGAGGAATCAGCATATTACAAGATGTTCCAATCATATTTTTAACATCATCGAATGAGACAAAAGACATAGAATATGCACATAAAATTGGTGCAGCTGATTACATAATGAAGCCTTATGAAAAGAATAACTTATTAAAAAGAGTTGAAAGTATTATTGAAAAAAACAGTAAAAAAAAGAATGAATCCAAGTAGCTACAACTGCATTTTTTGTCGAAATAATTTCTAGTTCAATATTCATATCATCTATATCTCTATCAAAAAAAAATGCCCCAATCTTTGCGATGAGGCACTGGATTTAGCACAGTTCTGTTCTCTCCTGATAATGCTGTAAAAAACTTTACTGGAAGTAGAAGGAAAAACTTGCTTTTGGATAAAGAAAATTTTGGGGAGAGCAGGATTTGAACCTACGAAGGCGAAGCCAACAGATTTACAGTCTGCCCCCTTTGGCCACTCGGGAATCTCCCCTATTTAAAAGATAGTTAAACAGAAATAGAAATCAAAGTCAATGACCAAGTCATCTGATTTTATAGCAAGTTTTAGCCGTCTGTCAGATTTGAACTGACGACCCCGAGATTACAAGTCACGTGCTC
>WRCW01000128.1 GCA_009783755.1 Spirochaetaceae bacterium | reverse complement strand
TATTGCAGGCTTTACTGGAGACAGATATTTAATCATGATCTTGAAAAAAAGATTTTTCTTTACTCAAAAAAATATGATACAACCCATTTTAAAATTTATCAGATAATAAAAAATTGCCGTATAAAAAAAATAGCTGACGAGGTTATTCTCCTTGAGATCTATTCTCTTCTTTCAAACAGTTATCAATATAGTCTTAGAGAAGATCTTTTCATGCAGCAGGTATGGCGGAAAATAAAACCTGCTGATATTCAGGAAGATACAGTTTCCGCGGCTTTTGAGGAAAGAAAAAAGTTGGATGAAAAAGATAAAAAAGCAAGTTTGGGAAAAAGAGGAAAGAGTATAAAGAAGGAAGAAGCTGAAGTCCAAAGATTAAGAAGCATAAGGTATAAGACAGATGCTCAACTTTATTCCCTTCATGATAGAATCGAAAAATATTGTCTCGGAGATTTATTTAATGCACATAATGAATTTAGCGAGGTTCTTCCCAAGCATATTGATAAATATCTTACAAAGCATTGGCGAATGGGGACAAAAAAGGATCCCTATATACTTAAAGGCGCTGCACATATAGTAACAACTTTTATCACAGATAATTATAATGCTGTATCTCCTGACTGGCTTAATAGCCTTTCCAATATGGAGGTAAAGAATATAGGATTTGAAGTAGAGGAGCTTGAAACAATAATTACATTGTGTATTGAAGAACTTCGCATCAGGCGTGCTGCTGCATAAAAACCCAGGGACCTCTGCTGCATTGCAATATGTTTCACGATTTCCCGTTAATCTGAAATAAGTCGATAAAAATAAAAGCCCCATCAAGGGGCTTTTATTTTTACTTTACAAGGCCAATCATAACAGAACTGCCCTGCCGGTCGATCTGAAAGATCTTTTTATTTGAACCTGGCTTATTGAGAGAGGAATAGAACATCGTGATATCTGAAATCTGGGTATCATTGATTTCCTGAATAACGTCGCCTGCTTTTAACCCTGCAACTGCTGCCGGAGATTCCGGAATAACAGAAGCAATAACAACCCCTTTTACAGAATCTGCTGCTTTTAATTCCTTTCTTATATCATCAGTGAGATTTGTGACAATTATTCCTGGCCACAAATCTTTGTTTTTCTGGACTTCACTTTCATCTGCTCTTTTTTCGATCTTAACATTTAATGTTAATTCTTTTTTATCCCTTATTATTCTAAAAAGAGGATTTGAACCAGGAGAGAGCTTTCCAACTATTTTTGTAAGCTGATCTGCATTTTCAATATTTTCATTATCAATTTTGATTATAAAATCACCGGGAAGTAATCCGGATTTAAATGCAGGAGAATTTTTAAAAAGGCTAAACACCATAGCCCCTTTTTTGTTTTCAAGACCAAGAGATTTTCTTAAATCATCTGCAGTGCTACCGGAAAGATCTCCTATGCTTACACCAAGCCAGCCATAGGTTATTCTTCCTGTTGTAATAAAATCATTTATTGCTTTTTTAGAATTATTTATTGGTATTGCAAAACCAACACCAACACTACCACCAGATGCAGATGCTATCCATGTATTAATTCCTACAACTTCTCCTTTCATGTTTACAAGAGCTCCACCTGAGTTCCCTGGATTTATCGAAGCATCAGTCTGGATATAATCTGTAAATCCTGCAATACCTCTTAGTGCATGCCGTCCAAGGGCGCTTACAATTCCCATTGTAACTGTTGATTCAAATCCATAAGGGCTTCCTACTGCAAGAACAATATCGCCTACTTCAAGGTCGTCGGAATCGCCTAGTATTGCAACAGGGACTTTCTCTTTTGTTTCAAACATTATAAGAGCGAGATCTGTCCTGGAATCATTTCCAATTATTTTTGCATCAAACTCTCTTCCATCATTAAGTTTGACTTTTATTTCTTTTGCCTTTTCAGCAACATGATTATTGGTAAGGATATATACTTTATTTCCATCCTGCTTAACAATAACTCCAGAGCCGAGCCCTGGCCGCTTGTGCTCCCTTTTTTGCCCGCCCTGCTGCGGCGCTTCATTTCCAAAGAGAAAATCAAATGGGCTTCTAAAAGCAGGGATTATCTGCTCTACTACTTCTACTGTATTGATTTGAACAACTATTGGAAGCGCCTCTTTTGCAACACTGCTGAATGAATAAAATACCTGCTCTCTGGTATCTGGAATTGTTCTGACACTATTTTCACTATTGCCTTGTATAGTTTCTTTTGATGGAGAAGAAAAAAGTGTTTGAGAAAAAATTATTAAAGAAACTGCAATAAATAATAATATAACGCCTGAGAATTTTTTGGATTTTGCCATTTTGATAAGCTCCTTTATCATGATTGATGTCCTAATTTAGTTTTAATTCCAAAGATAATCGAAAGATTATAAATCGAATGATTTATATAGGAAAATATATAAACACAATTTAAAATTGTCCAATTATAATTTAGTTACAAATTTAAACAAAAAGTTAGTAAAAATTTATAGATTTATCATTTAAAATATCATATCTTATATTATTGTTTATATAAAGAATTTTAATAGATCTATCCATAATGTGTCTACATTATAGTGATGAAAACAGAAATAAATGGAAGAGGTTCGAGTTTTATGAGATTTTTTCTGTCACTTGTTCTTTTTTTATTTTATTGTTCTTTAGTATTTTCTCAGGAAAAAATCAATAATGAACAACAGGATAAAGTAAAGGTTATTAATGTTGAAACTGCTGTAAAAATGGCTATTTCCGAGAATTTGTTGCTTAAAGCCCAGAAATATTCACTTTCTACAAAGAGAAGAAGCAATACCACAAGGTTTAATGCACTTATGCCCACAGCTTCTATTTCTTCTACTTTAGCAAAACCAAACGAAGTACAAATGCCAACTCCGGATCAATGGAATTTATCATGGCAACTTAATACACAGCTTACACTCTCTGCTGCAATATATAATGGAATAAAATATCTTGCCCAGGATTATGAGCTGGGACTTATTAATTATGCTGATTTTGAAAGCAGTTTAAAAAGAGATGTGAAAAAACTTTTTTATTCTTTGCTGGTTCTGGAAGAGAATATAAAAGTTATGGAAATTACAATAGAAATTGCAGAGAAGAGTTATAAACAGGCAGAAATCAATTTTAGAAATGGACTCACATCTGAGCTTGATAAGCTCCAGGCGCAAGTAACGCTTGAAACCCTTAAGCCGGATTTTGTTGAAATGGCAAACAGTTATCAGAGCTCTATACTGTCATTCAAAGAGATACTGGGACTTGATATTGAAGACAATATAAAGCTTGAAGGGCTTCTGGATCCGGAAATATATGAATTGGATATTGATGATCTTGCATCTTCATCTCTTTCAAGCAGATATGATATTAAAAGGCTTGTGCAGCAGATAAAACTTTTTAAAACCGATCTCTCTGCAACAAAAAACAGCAGGATCCCTTCTCTTCTTTTAGGATATTCAAAAAATATGGTCTTTATAAAAGATCCGTTTAAAGATAATCTTGGAGAAAAAGAAGATTGGTTTGATAGCACAGGAAGATTTTACATTGCTCTATCTCTTGATGTGATTGCCCTTTTTCCTTTTATGTCTAAAGATACAGAGATAAAAAATAAAAAAGAGAGAGTAAAGGAGTATGAAGCAAGTCTATCAAGCGCAATTAGGCAAGCAGATATTCAAATAAGAACAATTGCAATGAATATGAAAAAATCCATAAATAAAATCAGATCACTGGAGATGAATGAAAAACTTGCGCAACGCACATACGAACTTGCTTATCAGGGTTATAATGCAGGTACAGTAGAATTGCTGGCTCTTGAAAAAGCAATGAATCAGCTTTCAGAAGCAAGAGTAAGAATTTTGCAGGAAAAATATAATTACCAGGCTGCGCTTCTCGATTTTGAATATGCAATCAATAAACCGCTGGAGGACTTGAATGGGAAAAAAAGCTAAAAAAATATTGACAATAGGTCTAATAATTATATTGGTATTGGTAGCGCTGTCTGCTTATTTAAGAAAAGATATTAAGCCCAAGCAAAAGGGAAGAGGAGCAGCCCACACAGTATTTACTGTAGAGACAACAAGAAGTATAAAAGGTGAAATTATAGATTATGTAAAATTGAACGGGAATGTTGAGCCTGTAAGAAATATAGATATCTATCCTGATACTGCCGGAAAACTGAGCAAGCTTTTAGTCGCGCTTGGAGACAGCGTAAGGGCAGGACAAATCGTTGCTGAAATAGACCCATCAAAGCCAGGTCTTTCTTATGCATTAAGCCCTGTAAGGTCAACAATAACAGGGACAATTACTTCCCTTCCGTATGAGGTTGGGGCAACCATATCTTTGACTACTGCTGTAACTACAGTTGGAGATCTTTCACTTTTACAGATAAGGACAGAAATTGCAGAGCCTTATGTAGGGAAAATTCAGATAGGTACGCCGGCGGATGCTTCTTTTGTTGCATGGCCTGGAAAAACTTTTAAAACACATATTGTTGAGATAAGTCCTGTTGTCAGCAATGTTACAAGAACAATAAGTTTAAAACTTGAATTTGATGAAAAGCACCCGGAACTCAGGGCAGGGATGTTTGCTTCCATAAAACTGGTTACAGAAACCAAGAAAAACGTCATACTTGTCCCTTCTGTCTGCGTTGTAACAAGGGGTGAAGGAAAATATGTTTTTATTGCGCAGGATAACAAAGCAGTTATGACTTTAGTTTCAGTCGGATTGGATGTCGATGGAGTTGCTGAGATAATTGCCGGTCTTGCAGAAGATGCGGAAATAGTTCTTAGAGGACAAAACCTGCTTGATGACGGTGTTGATATCAATGTCATTAACAAGGAAAATCCTGATGGAGGCAAAAATTAATTATGACTTTATCCAAACTTGCGGTCAGCCGGCCTGTTACTGTCATAGTATTATTTACGCTTATTGTTATAATTGGCCTTTTTATTTTTCCAAGGATTGCCATAGATCTTTATCCTAAATTCAATCCGCCGGTACTTATTGTTATGACAGTATATCAGGGCGCAGGACCTGAATATATAGAAAATAATGTTACAAGACTTCTGGAAGGGGCTCTTTCGAATGTCTCTGATCTGAAAGAAATAAGCTCTACGTCTGTGGAACATAGAAGTGTTATTGTAGTTGAGTTTGACTGGAGCAAAGATATGACAGAAGCTGCCAATGATGTGCGAGACAGGCTTGAGTCCGTAAAGCGCAGGCTTCCCGACGGTACAGAGCCGCCCGTAGTATTTAAATTTGACCCTTCAATGGCACCGATACTCCGTCTGGCAGTGGAAGGATCAAGAACTCCGCATGAGCTTAAAAAAATAGCAGAAGATATAATAATGCCAAGAATTGAACAGATCCCTGGTGTTGCAATGGCAGACATAAGAGGCGGTAAAACCAGTATTATAAGGGTCGAAGTATCAAAAAACAGACTTGAGGCTTACAAACTGACAATGGTCGATATTTCAAACGCCCTTGCTGCCCAGAATATAGATGTGGGCGCAGGTAGCGTGGAGTCTGGCTCTTATGAATTCCTGGTAAGGAGCAGGGGGGAGTATAAAAAAGTTGAAGATATTGCAGATACAGTTATCGCAAGGCGCACACCATACGCAGGAGGCACTCCTGCTATTATAAAGGTAAGGGATGTTGCGCACGCGTACGAAGGCTTTGAGGATGTA
>WRCW01000127.1 GCA_009783755.1 Spirochaetaceae bacterium | reverse complement strand
GAGAGTTGCTGTAACAGGAAGTAATGTTTCTCCACCAATAATTGGTTCTTTAAAACTGCTTGGTATTGAAAAAACAACAGCCCGTATTGAGAGGGTTATAAATATTCTAAAAGATGAGGTTGGTAACAATGAGTAATGGCTTAACAATGGACACGCTTGTATCGTTATGCAAGCGAAGAGGATTTGTATTCCAGTCCAGCGAAATTTATGGTGGTCTTTCGTCCGCATGGGATTACGGACCGCTTGGAGTAGAACTTAAGAAAAATATACAGGAGTTCTGGTGGAAAGAGATGACCAGGCTTCACGAAAATATTGTAGGACTTGATGCTGCAATTATGATGCATCCAAGAGTTTGGGAAGCATCGGGACATGTGGAAAATTTTACAGACCCTCTTGTGGATTGTAAAAACTGCAAACAGAGATTTCGGGAAGATAAACTTCCGGCAGAAAACGTAGCTGCAAAAAAATGCCCTGAATGCGGAGGCCCTTTGACAGACTCAAGAAAATTTAATCTTATGTTTAAAACTTATATGGGTCCTATTGAGGATGGCGGTAATCTTGTATACCTTCGTCCCGAGACAGCACAAGGTATATATGTAAATTTTAAAAATGTTGTGCAGACAAGCAGGGTAAAAGTTCCATTTGGGATTGCCCAGGTTGGAAAAGCATTTAGAAATGAGATAACTACCAAAAACTTTATATTTAGAACTTGCGAATTCGAACAGATGGAAATGCAGTTCTTTATTGCTCCGGGCGAAGATGATAAATGGTTTGACTACTGGAAAAATGAGCGCTGGGAATATTATAAAAAACTTGGGATCAGGCAGGATAAACTCAGATTCCATCAGCATGGTCCCGGAGAACTTGCTCACTATGCAAAAGTTGCGTATGACATTGAGTATGAATTTCCAATGGGATGGCAGGAGCTTGAGGGTATTCATAATAGAACAGATTATGATCTTTCACGCCATGCTGAATTTTCAGGAAAAGATATGTCATATCTTGATGAAGCAACAAATAAAAAATTTACTCCATATATTATTGAAACATCAGCAGGACTTACAAGAACTGTTCTTACAGTTCTTTCAGATGCTTATGAGGAACAGCAAATAGAGGAAGGGGATACAAGAGTTGTAATGCATTTCCATCCTTGTGTTGCCCCTGTAAAACTTGGAGTTTTTCCTCTTGTAAAAAAAGATGGGCTTGCTGAGATTGCGCAAAAAGTGGAAAAAGACCTTAGTGAAAATTTTGCGACTTTTTATGATCATGGCGGAGCTATAGGTAGAAGATACAGACGCCAGGATGAGGCAGGTACCCCATATTGCATTACAGTAGATTACCAGACAAAGGAAGATAATACAGTAACTTTGCGCTATAGGGATTCAATGGAGCAGGTAAGGGTAAAAATTGCAGAAATTCCTGATTTTATTAAAAAGGCAGACAAAGAATACAGGAGAGAGGAAAAATGAATCAGGTTTTGTCGTTACTTCAGGAAAGAGGTTTTATAAAGCAGTGTACGGATATAGACCTTCTTGATAAAAAACTCTCTGGTGGTCCAATTGCATTTTACTGCGGATTTGATCCAACAGGTCCAAGCCTTCATGCAGGGCATCTTGTTCCGCTTTTTGCAATGGCTCATTTAAGCAAAGCAGGCCACAAAGCAATAGCTCTTGTAGGGGGAGGAACCGCACGAATTGGAGATCCTTCAGGAAAAATAGAGATGAGAAAAATCATCTCTTATGAAGAAGTAAAATCAAATGCTGAAAAAATAAAAAAGCAAATAGAAAAATTTATAGACTTTAGCGACAATAAGGCAATGCTTGTAGACAATGCAGACTGGCTTGCAAATTTAAATTATATTGATTTTCTTAGAGAGATTGGAAGCCATTTTTCTGTAAACAGAATGTTAAGTTTCGAAGCATATAAACAGCGACTTGAGAATGGATTATCATTTATTGAATTTAACTATCAGCTTTTACAGTCTTACGATTATCTTATTTTAAGAAGAAATTACAACTGTCAACTCCAGATAGGCGGGGATGACCAGTGGGGAAATATTGTTGCAGGAGCAGATCTTATAAGAAGGATCGACAGTCAGGAAGTTGTAGGGCTTACCTTTCCTCTTGTTACAAGATCAGATGGAAAGAAAATGGGAAAAACAGAAAAAGGAGCTCTTTTCCTTAATCCCGATGTTGTTTCCCCATATGATTTTTTCCAGTATTGGAGAAATGTTGCAGATGCTGATGTTGAAAAATTCCTTTATCTTTATACATTTATGCCTGGAGAAGAGATCCGGGAACTTGGAAAACTTAAAGACCAGGAAGTAAACAGAGCTAAAGAAATTCTTGCGTATGAGATAACAAAAATAATTCATGGTCAGGAAGAGGCAGAAAAAGCAAAAGAAGCTGCAAGGGCTGCATTTGGCGGAGGTTCTGGAGATGAAGATAAATCTTCGATCCCTTCGATTGAAATTCCTGAATCTGAAATAAAAAATGGAATCAATGTTGTTGATCTTTTTGCAAAAACATCTCTATGCGCTTCAAAAGCAGAGGCCAGAAGGCTTGTAACCCAGGGTGGGGCAATAGTATCAGAAGAAAAAATATCTGATATAAATGCAGTGATTGGTCCTTCCCATGTAAAAGATGGGGAAATCATGCTAAAAGCAGGGAAGAAAAGATACTTTAGACTGATTATTCGCTGATGAAGTGAAGGTCGCTTAAAAGTATTGTAACCCTGGCCTCGAGCCGGGGTTAGGAATAGCGGGAGAGAAGAAATGGGGGACTGCGGCATGGATGCCGCGCACCAAAATGCGACATGGATGTAGCTGTTGTGGTTTTTTGGAGAGCCTCCGGAGGGGCTGCGACATGGATGTCGCGCCCAGCGCTAGCCAAGGATGGCGGACAGCGCTGGGAATTAGTAGGCAATCAGTCTGATACTTGTTCTTGTTTAAGAATATCGATTCTTCTATTTCTAAGAAAGAGCAATAAATCTATAAATACCATCGTAAAATTTATTATATAAATGAATATTACAATATCCATGCTGTAAAAGTATTTATGTATAATACCTGCTATGTAGCCTAGCTCCACAATCACCAAAAAGACAAGACTTTTCCCTTTTGTTGTTCGCGATTTCCATGATTTAACTATTGAAATAGGCCATGCTGCTCCAAAGAATATAAGCATAAGAGCTTCAAATATACTCAATTTATTTCTCCTTCTGTTTTATAATAGCTTATCACTGGTATATGAGAATTGACTATCAATTCATTTATGATAATATATATTATTATGATTGATTATTTAATATATTTTATATTGCAACTTTTTAAAATAGGGAATGAAACTCTTGCATACAGCGTAGTGCAGATAGTATTCAGGTTTTTTCTTCCATTGATACTTCTTGCCATCCCTTACAAAATTATAATGTTTTTTATCTACCGGATTGCAAAAAAACAACCGGCGAATAATAAAAAAATAAAAATAGTTTTTTGGATAAGGATTATTTTAAGAATAGTTTTTCTAACATTATTTATTATAATTGTAAAAACTTTATTTGGAGAAAATTTTCCAAAATATGTAAGAATATTATTTAGTGTAGTTAACCAACCTTTCTTTTCAACAGGGAATAGCTCTGTATCTATTTTAACTCTGATCCTGATAGTTCCAATATATTATTTTTCAGCCTGGGTAGGAAAAATTACGTATAAAGTAGTGGATACTTCTTTTCTTGGTTCATCATCAGCAAGAAATCAAAAACAACCAGATATAAACAATATCTATCTGGGCAACTTGAGTCTGTTTTTTAAACCCGGCAGCAATAAAGCAATTATCGCTGCAAAAATATTCAGATATTGTGTTGTTGTTTTTGTATTCATCATAGGATTATCATTAATAGGAATTAATCTTTCTTCCATAGCTGTAATACTTGGTGTTCTGGGTATTGGACTTGGATTTGGTCTGCAAGGTCTTATTTCAAATATTTTTGCTGGTTTTGTTATTATGGTTACAAGAGTTATAAGAGAAGGGGATTTTATAAGAGTAAGAGGGGACAGAGGCTCTGTTACAAAAATAAATTCCATTTCTTCAATCATAACAACACGGTTTAATGAAACTATCATAGTTCCTAATTCTGTTCTTATTTCAGATGTCATTTATAATGACAGTTATGAAGACAGAACTATCACAATAGATAACAGCGTTATGGTCTCCTATGATTCAGATGTGGATTTTGTAAGATCCATATTGATTGGGATAGCAAAAAAATGCCCTTATTCAAAAAAAGATGATGAACCAGATGCCCGTGTTTATGGTTTTGACAGAGCAGGTATTGAACTGGTTTTATATTCAACAATAGATGAGGTTGTTGAAAGAGGCCCTGCCAGAGCATGGATCAATCTTGAAATTTGGAGAGAGTTTAAGAGAAATAACATTAAGATTCCTGTATCACAAATGGATCTCAATTTGAAAAAAGAGGAGACAGAAAACCGTTAGTTAATAATAATGGATACAGGCTTCCTGCCTGCCGAGGGAGAAATATAGACGATGCTTTTTCTATGATTAATTATTAACCCGCTCTACATATTCCTTGGTTTCGGTGTTTATCATAATCCTTTCACCTTCTTTTATAAAAAGAGGAACCTTTACAACAAGCCCTGTTTCTATTGTCACAGGTTTTGTTGATTTAGTAACAGTATCTCCTTTTATCCCTTCGCTTGCCTGAGTTACTGTATATATCATCTTATAAGGAAGTTTTATATCAATAGGTTTCTCATCCCAAATTACAACTTTATATGTATCGCCTTCCATCATAAATAACTTTTTTTCTTCAAATCCTGTTAATGGCACTACAAACTGTTCAAAAGAGTCATTGTCCATAAAATGGTATGCCTCACTATCTGCATAAAGATACTGGCAGTTTTTTTCTGCTACAGTAGCTTCTTCGACATTATCAGGAGTTTTCATTGTTTCTTTTAATGTTTGACCGGTAATAAGATTTTTGAGTTTGCATCTTACAAATGCAGAACCTTTTCCCGGATTTACAAATTCTCTTTCTGCTACAAGATGCGGTTCATTCTTAATAAGTAAAAACATCCCTTTATCAATAGCGCCCGCTTTAATCATATCAAAACCTCATTTATTTATAAGTATTAGTATTTAGTTTTTGTCTGGTTTGGTTTTATACCATTAATATAAAATTAAATCAAGAAACTACAGATTTTATAAATTAGCTTTTTAAAACACTATTTTTTCTTCCAAAAAACTGACAATAATGAAAGAATTATTGAGAAAGCCATTCCTATCAGTGAAAAATATTCTTTTCCCGTGATATTTGAGACAAGCCCAAGTGTGCCTCCTGTTATCACAGCACAAAGCCAAACATTTTTATTGACCCCATATTTTTCCTTTGCAATTATTGCTATAAAAACAGGAAATACCACCCCCGGAGAAAATATAGAATAAGTTCCTGTTAAGAGGGAAAGGATATCTTTTTTAAACAGGGCAAGCATTAGAGAGAAAAGACCAACAATAGCTACAATCAATCTTGCTGCATAAAGTCTTGATTTTCCAAAAATATCTTTTTCTATGATTGCCGATACAGTCAGCATGCATGTATCTGCAGAGGAAACTATTGCCGACAAAAGACCGATAGCGATAATAATTCCAAATAAAGGGGTTGTCATATTTTTAATAATATAGATAAAAGGATTATCTGTTGCCTGAGGGGCTAAT
>WRCW01000126.1 GCA_009783755.1 Spirochaetaceae bacterium | reverse complement strand
GGGATCACAGTTCATGCGCTAAATGGAACAGATACAAAAACCTATACAGTAGAGGTAGATAATTTGCCTGAACCGTATGTAGGTGATAGTGTTTTTACATTCTACAGTAGTTGGAATAGCTTACCATGGGCAAGTTATGGATTTGGCGGAACACCAACACTACCATCTGGCAGCACCGTCGTAACTGATTCTAATTTAGCTAATAATTTTTCAAGGCCCTATTCATGGCCTGATTTTGAGCCTGGATTTGAAGGTGTTATGATCATGTTGGAAGGAAGCAATGTTTCAGCAATAGCTGGGATTTTTGGAAATGATCTTGTTAGCAACTATAATTTCATTGATTACACAGGTTTAACTAATCACCACATTTACGTTAAAATCGCAGGTATTAATTACTACCAGGTATCTATGTTTGAGTTTGACAAGTATTTGTTGATCATGGTATTCAAGTTTTATGAATATGATGGCGGTGGCGGCGGTGAAACAACCTTCTATGTTTCAAATGCCACAGAGTGGCAGAATGCCATTGATGCAATAAAAAATGATGCTGACAATTATGTGTTCACTATCAATATTACTGCCAATATTACTGGTGCAGCAGGATATAACGTTAGTACTGCTACTTTTGGCTCTCGCTATGGTATACAGGTAGAGATTGACGGGGGGGGCTACAGTATTTCTCTTGCGCCAGATCAAACCGGCAGTCTTCTCCATATCGGATATGGGCAAGCTGTATCTTTTGAGGACGTGAAGCTAATAGGAAATTCGACTAATAACTCGCCGCTTGTCATGCTCTCAGGAGGGGACATGGTAATGGAAGGCTCCTCTGCAATATCCAATAATACTAATATTAATCCTAGCGGGTATGGTGGCGGAGTGTTTGTAGGTGTCTATGGAAACCTCTTTCTAATGGATGGCACAAGTATAAGCAATAACAAAGCAAATCAAGGTGGTGGAGTATTTGTGGATACCGGAAACTTGAAGATGTATAGCGATAGCATCATCAATAATAATGTTTCGAATCAAGGAGGTGGAGTATATGTGAATTCCGGAAGTCTGGTGATGTATAGCGGTAGCAAGATCGATTATAATGATGCGGATTTACAGGGTGGAGGTGTTTACATAGTTGCACAGAACAATGGAGACTTTTATAAACATATAGGAGCAACTCTTACTGGCAATACTGGCAATAATACTAATATTTTAGAAGAAAAGCTTCCTGCAACTAAAGAAGGCCATCAGGCATTCGTATTAGTTAGTTCTAATCCTTCTGATCCGCTTCAGGCAAGAGTATATAATTCAAATATTCCTCCCCAGTTTGTTCTGGATTCTGAATCTGATGGTTGGGAGTCTTGGTATTAACAACAATCAATCAGCTACAGCAGTAATGCTGTAGCTGATTTTCTTTTAGCTCTATGTTTTGCAAAGAAAAAGCATTGGCTTGTTTAAAAACCCACACTTGAAATTATTATTCCCTGTTACAAGATAATAATATTTTAAAATCGTAAAACCATAATCTGTAATCTCATTAATTATTGAAAAATATTCCCTTTTTTATTTTTCTACCTGCTTTGGGGGTGGCAAATCCTCTGTACAAACACTATATTTTAATTATCCACAGGGGGATCCATGAAGTACAAACATAATATAATTATAAGTCTTGCCGTAGTTTCAGTATTTACCATTCTTTACATCGCAGGAATATTCAACTCTCTCGAAGGGCAACTATATGATTTTGGTTTGCGTTTTAGGGCAAACCGCGAACGGATAGAAAATGTAGTTTTTCTTGATATAGACGATGCTGCAATTGCATATAACGGAATTTATCCATGGCCGCGCTCGATCCCTGCAGAAGGACTTTTGCGCCTTAAGGAATACGGGACAATGGCTGCTATTTTCGATATAGAATATATTGACCGCGGGCCGCAGGGAGTAGACAGCCTCTATTTAAACCAGGGTCTTGGTATGGATTTTGATCGCAGTTTTTCGGAAATCGACTCTGCAGCAAAGCATATTTTTTTAGCGCTCAAAGAGGGGAGGATCAGACAAAATGATATTGATTCTTTCGCAGGCTCTTTTTTTTCTCTTGTAAGAGATGAACAAAAAGGGCTTTATACAAGAGCTCAGGGAGTTGCGCGTGATAACGACCGCTATCTGGCGCAGGCCAAGGCTCTCTTTGGAAGCAGTTGGTCAACCCTTAATTTAAGAGAATATCCGCTGGAAGGGGAGCAGGCTGAACGGCGCTCGCTTGCGCAAGAGCGCTTTGCGTATCCGGTCAATGCAGCAGCAAATGCGCATACCGGAAGTTTTGTTGATATACTTCCTGCTTTGCCTGCTTTTGGAATGGCTTCAAAAGGTGCAGGATTTACCAATGTTGAAATCGACAATGATGGAGCCAGAAGGCGTATCTACCTTGCTCAGAAAATAGAGGATCATTGGTACTTACAGCTTTCATTTGCCCCTTTGATCAGTTATTTTAATAACCCGGAAATCATTCTGAACAAAAATAAACTTACCATAAAGCAGGCGCAGTTTCCTGATAACAGCAAAAAAGATATAGTGATCCCTCTTGATCAAAAAGGGTGCATGATGCTCGATTGGCCAAAAACAGATTATAATGAAAGCTATGAGCATATTTCTTTTGCTGATTTTTCCTTGCTTGATGAAATTGAAACAGAACTAGAAAAATACACCCGCGCTCTTGCAACTGCAGATATCCATTTCTTTGCAAGCTTTGATAATTCATTGATCCGCGTTCCTGTTATTATTGGCAATCTTGAAGAATATTTTGAAACTTTGTATATGGCTAAACATCTTGCTGTTGAAAATATTTCAGATGATCACTTCAATGATTATCTTACACAACGCAATAAAACCTATGGATTATTGGGTGAATTGATTTCTATGGATATTGATGCAAAAATAACTGAACTGGCTTTGTTATTATCAGAAGAATATCCTGAAAGTGCGCATGATATTCAGGATGAGGCAGATTATATCATCTCCATAATCAACATCCTTAAAGTAAATCTTGAGCGCAGAAATGAATTGAGCGCATCAAATGATAAAATGCTGCGCAATAAATTCTGTATCATAGGAAGGGTAGATACAGGAACAACAGACTATGGAGCAAACCCTTTTTATGGCAAATATATAAATGTTGGTACTCACGCAGTTGTGCTTGATACCATACTTTCCGAAAGCTTCATTATTCCGCTGGGGCTCTGGTCACAAATATTATTCATGTTTATTTTTATACCGCTTTTCCTTATTACTAGCTCAAAATTATCACCGGTATTTCGCGCTGCTTCCGGGTTTGCGTTTACATTGATTGTCTTTGTAGGTTCTATTGCCCTATTCCGATTTACAGGTGTTTACTGGGGGCCGCTTGGAGCAACTTTTGCAATGTTAAGCGCTATTATTGCCAGGGAAATTATTGCATACGCAGGTTCTGAAAAAGAAAAACACTTTATCCGTACAGCTTTCTCCACTTATGTTTCTGATGAAGTTGTAAAGGAAATAATCCTTGATCCTTCGCGCCTGCAGTTAGGAGGAACAAAGCGTCACATGACAGCGATCTTCACAGATGTAAAAGGATTTTCCACAATTTCTGAGCAGCTTGATCCTGAAGATCTGGTAAGTTTGCTTAACCGCTATCTCGGTGCAATGAGTGATATTGTTCTGGCAGAAAAAGGGACGATCGACAAATACGAAGGAGATGCGATAATTGCTTTCTTTGGAGCTCCGCTTGACTTAAGTGATCATGCTTTGCGCGCCTGTATTTCTGCTATCAAAATAAAAAAGACCGAAGAGGAACTTAACAAAACCATTATGGAGCAAAAACTCTCTCCTGCGCCATTGCTAACCCGCATAGGGATAAATACCGGCAGCATGGTTGCCGGAAACATGGGAACAGCCAACAAGATGAATTATACGATCATGGGTAATGCTGTAAACCTTGCAGCGCGGCTTGAAGGGGTAAATAAGCAATATGGAACATGGATAATTGCTTCTGAAAAAACAGTGCTTGAGACAGGAGATCATCTGCTTTCGAGAAAACTCGACCGTGTTCGCGTTGTTGGTATAAATGAGCCTGTACGGCTTCATGAACTGATCGATATTGCTGAAAACGCAAGCGAACAGCAAATCAAACTTGTTGATGTTTTTCATGATGCCCTTAATTGTTTTGAAAACAGGGAATGGAAACAGGCAGCCAAAGGTTTTAAGGAAGCTCTTAGCATAAATAATGATGATAATACATCCAAAATATATATTGAGCGATCTGAGCAATTTATTTCCAATCCGCCAAAGGATTCATGGGATGGAGTGTATAACCTAACCTCGAAGTAGGAGTAAGTTTACTGATTTTTTTGATAATTCGTTATTTTGCGCTCATTATTGTGTTTTGGTAATAGTTAAATTTTTATGAACCAAATAAGCAATAATTTCTGAGGGGGTTTGTCGTGATGCTATTGCTTTTGCATTGAGAATTTTAGCAGTATTTTCGTCAATCCCCACAACTTGAAAATATTTACGTGAAAAGAAGCCTGTTCCATTAGAACCAAGTGTTGGGACAGTGTTTGTCAGACGTTCATCAAGGGCTTCATACTCTTCTTTAGTCATATCACGCATAATTGCTCCTATTTTTTCTGCTAAGCATAAGCTAAAAAAATCAGCTACAGCATTGCTGCTGTAGCTTGTTCTTGTCATAGATCAATATAATCCCAGCCATCATCTGTTTCAGAATTCAGATCTGTTTCAGAAGAAGCATTTTCATGACGTGCTTTAAAATATGGTGGATCCATATAGCTAATGAACACCATCACATTGTTACCTTTAGTTCGATCAATACCTGTATCAGCTGTATTGTCTTCAATCACTCCACCTGTTTTTTCAAATGATCCAGAGTTATTTTTGCTTATATAAACACCACCACCTGTGTCAGATGCTGTGTTATCGTGAATACTGCCACCCAACATATTGAATGTTCCAGAAAGAACATATACCCCACCTCCATTCTTGGCTTTGTTGTCATGGATACTGGCGTTTCCAGTTAACTCAAAATACCCACTGTTACTTACATATACTCCACCCCCATAACCAAAAGCACCAGAGTTATTGTTAGATATTGAGGAGTTACCCATCATTTTTAAATATCCTCCTCCTACATAGACCAGTTCCTCAGAATTATTTTCAAGCCCTTTTAGATTCACATTATTAAGAGTAATATTTTGTCCATTGCGAATATAGAGCAAGTTGCCAGTTGCTCCGTTAAGAAGAGAGATGGTATTATAATCCCCATTAATAGTTACCTTTATGTTAGTACGAAAGCCAAAGCCAAAACCATAATATGGGTCTACCATAATATGGTTAGTAATATTGATAACATAGTCAGTCTGGCCGCTGCTATCATTGCCAATTTCATCAAGGGCAGCATACCACTGTGCGCCATTTGCAACATTGATAATTTTTTCGTCACCGCCGCCATCGTCATTGCCACTAAACCTGACAAAAATGATCAGCAAATAGTCACTAGTTTCCACGATCATCAAGTCATAGTAAGCAATACTACTAGTGTCTTTATGGTAATAGTAAAGTCCAGGTGGAGTACCAGGATCTTTTTCAGTAAAACCATAATTTCTAATAGTTATTAAAAACGCATTAGCCATATTTGAAATACCATTTTTACGCAACAGGATCATAGAGCCATCAAACATGGAAAGATCTCCATCCG
>WRCW01000125.1 GCA_009783755.1 Spirochaetaceae bacterium | reverse complement strand
CCTATTCAGGCAAAAAAACAGGTTGAAATAGCTTTAAAGGAAAACGCAGATGCAGTTGCACACGGATGTACAGGAAAAGGGAATGACCAGGTACGTTTTGAACTTACATACAAAGCTCTTGCTCCTCACCTTAAAGTTATTGCACCATGGAGGATCTGGAATATAAATTCAAGGGAAATGGCTATTGAATATGCAGCAAAACATAATATCCCGCTTGGAAATATCACAAAGAAAAATATCTACTCCAGAGATGAAAACTTATGGCACACAAGCCATGAGGGTGGCGCTCTTGAGGATCCATGGAATACACCTCCGGAAGATCTGCACCAAAGAACAGTATCTCCGCAAGATGCTCCGGATAAGGCTGAGGAAGTAACAATAGATTTTGAAAAAGGATTCCCTATTGCGCTTAACGGTAAGAAAGTTTCCCCTGCTGAACTTGTTGAAAAACTTAATGTAATTGCAGGAAGAAATGGCATTGGCAGAGCAGATATTATCGAAACAAGAACAGTTGGAATGAAGTGTCACGGCATATATGAAACACCTGCAGGAACAGTTCTTACAAAAGCGTTTAAAGAACTGGAGATGCTCACACTTGACAGCGACACACTTCATTATAAACAGCTTATGGCAATAAAATACTCTGAACTTATTTATACAGGAAAATGGTTTACTACACTTAGGGAATCAATGGAAGGCTTCATGGAAGAGAGCAGCAAGTATATTACTGGAAGTGTAAGAGTATACTTGTATAAGGGTAATGTCATTATAGGGGGAAGAAAATCTCCATACTCACTTTATATAAAAGATCTTGCTTCATTTGGAGCAAGCAGCTATAACCAGAAAGATGCTGAAGGATTTATTAATCTTTTTGGCCTTTCCACAGGAGTATCTGCGTTTGTTCATAAAAAAACAGCCAAGGTTCCGGCTCCTAAAAAAAGCACTAAAAAACCTTTAAAAAAATAAAAAACATATCGCAATTAGAGCAGGCATGGGAAACCATGCCTGTTTTTTTTATATTGAATCAAAAACATACTTCTGCATGTATGTAAGGTGGCGATTATCAATATTATTTTCTTTTAACTGTATGTTTTATATTCATAACAGCCAAATTTATCTCATAAGTATTGTAGCAAGCATATACAAACCCTTTTCAGTAAATACTTTAATTGGAGCTGATGAATGTTTTAATGAGATGAACTGGTGAAAATTTTTCACCAGTTCATCTTTCTCGTTTTTATCAACAATAATTATGTATCCATCAGGAAACTTATCTGGGTTATTTTTTACTGCTCGATTGACTTCTTTTGTTTCTACTCCATATAAAGAAGCAACATCGCAGTCTAACAAAGCTTTTATTCCGCGAATTTCAATTATTTTTGAATCAACATCATCAATATATATACTCATACTATTATTCCTTTTGTTTTAAGATATTGTTAAATCTCTGGATATATTACTAAGGAATATTCGCTTATTGATTCAGAATTCGAGACATTCAGCATTAGGAGGATTTTTAAATCTTTTATAACTGGATATTTTTCATAACTGGTATATAATTAAGTAATACTGATTAAATCAGTATTTTAAAAACTCAAATTTGAGGAGAATAAAAATGGAAGTAAAATTCAAAAATCTTACAGAAGCAGAATCATTTAAAAGTTTAGTATCATTCCCAACTCCTGACATAAGAAATATTCTTTCTGCAGAAAGAATATCAAAATGCAATATTAAAGCAGGAATTGGTCTTGACTATAACTATTCTGCAAAACCTGTAGATGAAAATTTGCTTAAACTACTTCAGCAATTAGCTGATGAACAGCAGGCAGTTATTAAATATAAAGAAATTTTAACCGGAAGCATAATGAATCCTGGGGAAAAAAGAATGGTTCTTCATCACTATACAAGAGGAACACATAATATTGATCTCAAAGAAGGAGTTTCAGATAAAATAAATTTATATAAAGAACAAATAGAGAGAGTTTCAGAATTTACAGAAAAAGTGCATAGCGGAAAAATAAAAGGATCAACTGGAGCAAAAATTGATACAGCTGTGCAAATAGGTATTGGTGGTTCTGACCTTGGCCCCAGAGCACTTTATCTTGCTTTAAAAGGATTCATGCAAGTCAATGGGAAAAAACCATTTATCAACTGTGAATTTATTTCAAACGTTGATCCTGATGATGCATCTGATGTTATGACACGCATAAATCCTGAAACAACACTCTTTATCGTTGTTTCAAAAAGCGGTACAACACAGGAAACTCTTACAAACACAGCTCTTGTAAAAAATCTTATAAGATCAAAATCCCAATCCATAGATATTGCGAAACATATGATAGCTGTTACAGGAAAAGGAAGCCCTATGGAAAATCCAAAAGAGTTTTCCAATTCATTTTACATTGATGATTTTATTGGAGGAAGATATTCATCAACAAGCGCAGTTGGTGGCGTTATATTAAGCCTTGCATTTGGAAGCGATATATTCAAGAAATTACTGGAAGGGGCTCATGCAAGTGATAAAATAGCTCTGGAACAGGATATATTAAAAAATCCTCCACTTCTTGATGCCCTGCTCTCTATTTATGATAGGAATATACTTAAAACAACAACAGAATCAGTACTGCCCTATAGTCAGGCTCTTTCCCGTTTTCCTGCACATCTGCAACAGCTCATTATGGAAAGCAATGGTAAAAGTGTTAATTTAAAAGGTGAAGCAATAAAATACGAAACCTGTCCTGTTATCTTTGGAGAACCAGGTACCAATGGACAACACTCTTTTTATCAGATGTTGCATCAGGGAACAGATGTTGTTCCATTAAAATTTATTGGATTTAAGGAATCACAACAGCTTTATGATCTTGATTTTGAAGGAAGCACATGCCAGGGAAAACTTAATGCAAATCTTTCAGCCCAGATAACAGCTTTTGCAGTTGGTCAAAAGGATAATAATCCCAATAAAAACTTTCCAGGGGGAAGAACTTCAGATCTTCTTATAGGAAAAAGACTTATACCAGAAACATTAGGATCATTATTAGCCCATTTTGAAAACAGGACAATGTTTCAGGGATTTTTATGGAACATAAACTCATTTGACCAGGAAGGGGTACAGCTTGGGAAAAAATTGGCAAATAAAGTATTATCAGGAAAACAGGAAGATCCTGTTCTTGATGCCTATAGCGCGCTTTTCAGGTAAATTTTAGTAGCTATTGTCCTCCGTATCAGTATCGTAACCGCGCAACCATAACAGCGGTGCCCCTCGCCAATCGCCGCCCCACGCTTATTGCGACCTCCTTGTCGCTGCGTGGGACGTGGCATCCGTGCCACAGTCCATGGCTAGCGCGCCGCAATCCATGCCACATTGCGCGGAGTGCAACATCCATGTTGACCTCGCGCCTACCGCGGTCTATGTTTGCACCCGCGCAACCATAACAGCGGCATCCCTGCCGCATTGCGTGGAGTGCAACATCCATGTTGACCTCGCGCCTACCGCCATCCCTGGCTAGCGCGAGATATGACGTCCATGTCATAAAAGATAATCCCTGCCGGGAAAAAGGAGGGTAAACCCGGACAGGGATTATTTTTATTAAGGAGGTATTATGCTGCCAGGCGCATTCTTTCGCGCAATCAGGCGTGCACATTATGGGAAAGTTATTCTTTCCACACTAATACAAACAAGTCCATGGCAGAATAGTTACAAGTTTCTAAGACAAAATTACGACATTTTTCCTCAGTCATTAACCGCGAGTTTTGTTGTAACTTTGCGCTGGTCGCCATCCCTGTCATTACCCCGCACAACCATAATAGCGACATCCGTGCCGCATTGCGCGGGGTGCGACGTCCATGTTTCTGCCCCGCGCTGGTCGCCATCCATGGCTTGCGCGGGATAACAACGTCCATGTTGTTAAAATTTATTTTAGCTTATTGGTTTTTTTATAAAACAGTATATAATTACAGATAATGGCAGAGCTTGAAAAAGAAATAATTGGTAGCTGGTTTGAAATTAAGTCTAACACTGAAAATATAATAAATCTAAGAGACCATTTTGACCTTACTGATATAGAAATAAAAAATACTATTCAAAAACTTCATGAGTCTGTTGAAGAAGGAATAATAGAATATAAGAAAAAAATATTTGCTAAACCTTTTTCTATTATAAATTCATTAAATTTCGATGCAACAGCCATGCCATTATTAAAAGAAGTATCAAATGATATTAATTCTCTTACTTATGTAATATTATTACAGAGACTAATAGCAAAAAAAGCCATAAAACTCAAAATATCGCAAGATCAAGAAGACAATGGTATGGAAAAGCATTATAGCATTGGAGAAGTCGGTGAAATCATTAAAGAAGTGCAAGAGGAAATAATAAAGCATCCAGACCTTAAATCAAATAAAAATGTAATAAATATACTTATTCAAGTACAAAAATATAAGAAAGAACTTGAATCAATAAGAAAAATATTGCCTAATTTGCCACCAGATAAACAAGAGAATTTTAGAATTAATTCTAAAAATACAATAAACGATATATTATCAAAGCTTGTAGCAAGCTATGAAGCGCTATTAAAAGAAACAAACATTACACAGAAAAATCCAAATACACAGAGTGTTTTTGAAACTTATGACTTTTCACCAATAATAGAGCTTTTAAAGAAACAGGCAGAAATATCAGATAGAATAAAAATAACATTTGCTTTTGCAGACCGGGAAAGATTTAAAATACTTGAAACAGTTAGAACTTTAAAAACTCTTGAAGAAAAAATAAAAGAATCTCTTAAAAAAGAATATGATTATTATCATAGTGTTTCTCTTTCCGAAGCAGGGAAAAGAGATGTAAGCAGGCAATTTTGTCTTGAGGCAATTAAAGTATTAGAAAAACAGTCCGAGGCAATTTTTTAAAAAGAAAATCTAGTTATTAACTATGACAGAAACCCCATCCTGAATAGCCGCGATTGTAGCTTGAGGATCTCCCAGCAATTTCTCTGCCATTTTAACAGCATCATCTATTGAGTGGGCAGGAATCATGTGGAAATCTTTGACCATCTCGTCCGGAGCATCTGAAATATAGATCACTTTTGCATGCTTTAATACCCTGGCAAATACTTGTGACTGCCACTGGTCAATGCGCGTGATTTCTTTAGGGGTTTTTATGAAGGTATCCAGCATCTGGTCAAGGTCCTTTTCTTCTGCAAAAGTTTTATAAAATTCTGGGGCTCCATGTCCATCATTGGATTTGGCAATCATTATGATCACCCCTCCTTTTCTTACAGCAGCTTCTGCAGCAGTCATCCCTTTTACAGCCTGGTAGATGTTCTGATCCAATGGATATCCTCCGTTGGTCGCAATTACAATATCAGCACGAATGGCTTTAACTGCACATTTAGAAGCAAGAAAATCCACCCCTTTAAGATGTGCAGCATCACAATCGCCTGCAACAGCGTAAATTATTTCTTTTTTCGAGTTAATTACTACATTACAAATAAAAGCAAGTTTTACGATCTTTGCAGCATAGATCATATCCACATGAATTGGATTTCCATCAAGAATGCCGGTACGGGCTTTTAGGTCAGCAATAAATTCTGCATTATGATTATATACAACAGTTTTTCTAGAAGCAACGCCAGGGAATACACTTTTACGGCCACCGGAAAAACCAGCAAAAAAATGGGGCTCAATAAACCCCTCTGCCAAAAGGAGATCTGCTTCAACAGCCATACGATTTAGAATAAGATCT
>WRCW01000124.1 GCA_009783755.1 Spirochaetaceae bacterium | reverse complement strand
CATTTTAGCAAAGGCAAAATATCGATTTTATCGTGTGAGAGTTTTGGCGCTTACTATCTCCCTTATATCATTAAATACTATAATAAGTATAATCATGATATAAATATTTCCATGATCATTGGACATAATGAAAGCATTATTGAAAATACAGCAGAGCTCAATAATGATATAGGATTTATATCAAAACCTATTCAAAATCCAAAAATATCAGTACAGGAAATTTTGGAAGATAATATTGTATGTATTATGCCGCATAATTATCCTCTTAAAAGAAAAGACCGTCTGGAAATAACAGATATTGATGGATGCAATCTTATTGTTCATGAGAAAGGTTCTGTGACCAGAAAAATAACAGAAAGTTTTATAAGAAAAAATAAGATCAATGTAAATATACATTATGAAATATCAAATAATGAAACCATAAAAAGACTTGTGGAGCAGGGACTTGGAATTGCTTTCATATCCAACAATATGGTAAGTGAAGAAGTAAAGACAGGAAGACTAATTGCCCTGCCTGTTGAGGATAAAAATTTTAAAAGAAAATATTATATGATTCACCATAGCGATAAATATTTTTCAAAACCTCTTAAGGATTTTGTGGATCTTGTGCATCAGTGGTCCAATATTTATCCTATGCCAATGTTTTAAACTCTTTTTCAAAATTAGGGGTAAATATATTCTTTCCCACTTTTTCTTTTATCTCTTTAATTGAAAAAAAACGACCATCTGTTACTTCGTTATTATCTATATAAAACGGCCCATCATAAATTGTCTTATATACAAAAGAAAGTTCTGTTTCTGTATCATCTTTATTAAGCTGTTTAAAAAGGAGTTCTGCATTTTTAAGATTAATTCCAAGCTCTTCTTTTGATTCCCGAATAAGAGCTGTGTAAACATCTTCTCCTGCCGACACATGTCCTCCAACAGATGTATCCCACATATCGGGGTATGTGTCTTTGGTTTTGGATCTTTTTTGCAGAAAAATATCTCCTTTGGAATTAAATATCAATAAATGAACAACCATCTGGATCAGGGATGGGTCCTTATGACAAACACTGCGGGGAGCTGTTCCTTGCGGTTCTCCATCGCGATTACATAGCTGAATTATTTCTTCGTCCATAAAATTAATAGCCTTGATTCTTATATTAACCAGAAAATTCTTTTTACTCCATATATATAACAACCCACATACATTAGCTGAATCGTTTTATAAAAATATATACATTATTTTTGATATGGTTTAAAATTATTAAGTATGTTGCCTCCTTTTTTAAGATACAAAATTAATATTAAAATTCTTATCTCTTTTATCTTTATAATTATTATAACAACCAATATTTCCCTATTGATCAGTTATTTGCTTTTTAAAGTTTCTGTTGAGAAGTCCAATGCGACAAGGCTGGGAGATAGTAGCACAGCTTACTATAATGAAATTAAATTTACCAAAGAGATATGCCTTGATACAGCAAGTATTTTATCAAAAGATAGTACTATTGTAGATTTGGTCTCATTGGGAGACAGGGCTTCCCTTGAAGATATATTAATAAATTATTACAGGATAGCTATTTTTGATATTGTTGAAATTGTAGATATAGATGGCAGTGTTCTTATAAGAGTGCATGATCCTGAGGAAAGAGGTGATTTTAAAGCTGAGCAAAATATTGTTATAGAAGGCTTGGCTGGAAATACTGTTGTAAGTTATGAGAGTGGCAAGTCGGGTATTGCAATGAGGGCAGTAGCGCCATTGGAAAAAGATGGAAAAATAATAGGCCTTTTAATGATCGGAAAATTATTTTCGGAAAAGCTTGTAGAAGATATGAAAAAGCTTACAGGTCTTGACAATGGAATATACTGGAAAGATATAAAAATTATTTCTACCTATGCTGGTCTTGAAACTATTGATGACAATATTATGGAAGAACTTCTGGAAAATGGTTCTGTCATGTTTGAGAAAGTAATTGACAAAGATAAATATTATTTAATGTTAAAAGCCCTTTATACAGATGATGAGCATTATTGGGGCGCAATAGCTCTTTTCTCTAAAGAACAAAGTAATGCCAGATATTTGCCTTATGTAAAGAGAACTCTATATTTTATGCTAATGATTGGCTTTCTTCTTTCTTTTCTTGCCTATATTGTTCTTGCAAATAATATTAATAATTCGCTAAGTAAAATTATTAATGGGATCAATCATTTCAACATAGAGAGCAATTTACAGGCAATAGATATAGAAGCAAAGGATGAATTCAAAATAATAGCAGAAAGTATAAATAGTTTTTCGGAAAAAATATTTAAATATAAACAAAAGATAATTCAAATGCAGGACGATATGATAAAGTCTGCGAAGTTAGCTGTTGTTGGGCAGCTTTCAGCAGGACTTGCCCACGAAATCAAGAATCCTTTGAGTTCAATAAAAATGATGTCGCAAATAATAAAAAGCAGATATATAAAAGTGGGAGATGGCTCAGATGAGATCAATACAGTGCTTGAAGAAATCGACAGAATTGACAAATTGATCAGAAATCTTCTTGAATTTTCAAAACCCAAACCAATGAACTTTTCATATTACGATATTAATGAACTGGTTCTTGATACTATAAATATGTATAAATACAACTTTGAGAAGCAAAATATAACAGTTGAATATAACCTGGCAGAAAACTTACCTGCTTTATTTATTGATAGTGAAAAAATAAGAATCTGTTTTATAAATTTTATTGTCAATGCTATTGAGGTAATGTCTGAGGATGGGAAACTCATAATAAGTACAGCACTGCAAGATGATAAAGTAGCTATAGAATTTAAAAATAATGGACCTGCGATTGCTCAGGAAGATATAGGTAATATATTTGAACCTTTTTTTACTACAAAAAAACAAGGCACCGGGCTAGGGCTTGCTCTTTCAAAACTAATAATTGAGCGGCATCAAGGAATAATAGGTGTTGCAAGCAATGATAAGGAAACAAGTTTTATAGTAACTCTTCCCTTGAAAAATAATATAAAAGAGGTGATGCGTGGCAGCAATACTTATAATTGATGATGATAATAGCATTCAAAAAAGTTTTTCCAACTTATTTAGCAAAGAATATAAAATTTTAAATGGATATAATGGCAAAGAAGGGCTTAAAATTTTATCAAGTGAAGAGGTGGATCTGGTTTTTCTTGATTATAGAATGCCTGGTATTGATGGCCTTGAAATTTTGAAAAAGATAAAAAAAATGGAGCCTGATCTGCCTGTGGTAATGATCACTGCGCATGGCAATTTTGAAACAGTAATAGAAGCAATATCTTTAGGTGCTTATGATTACATAGAGAAGCCACTGGATATTGATAAAATTACTATTATTGTAAAAAGAGCACTAGAAACCGTTAAGATGAGCAAATATGTAAATGCTGTGCAATCTGAACAAATAAAAAATAGCGAATTCAGAAAAATTATTGGAAATTCAGCAGTAATGCAGGAAGTTATTAAATCAATAGGAAGACTTGTCAATAATGATGTTATTGTCCACATAGCTGGTGAAAGCGGAACAGGGAAAGAGCTTGTAGCCAATGCTCTGCATTTTAACGGGAAAAGAAAAAATGAGCCTTTTATTGCAGTCAACTGTTCCGGTCTTACGGAATCTGTTTTAGACAACGAACTTTTTGGACATGAGGCGCAGGCTTTTACAGGTGCTGTATCATTAAAAATAGGAAAATTTGAAGCAGCAGGGGATGGGACAATATTTCTGGATGAGATCGGAGATATGCCTCTTAGTATACAAACGAAATTTTTAAGAGTCATTCAGGAAAATGAGTTTAACAGGATGGGTGGGCTTAAAAATATTAAATTAAAAGCCAGAGTTATAACTGCTACAAATAGAAAGTTGGAAGAAGAAGTCAAAGCAGGAAATTTTAGGGAAGATCTTTTCTATAGGATAAATGTTGCAAAAATAGTTTTACCGCCCCTTAGGGAAAGAAGAGAAGATATTCCGGAACTCATAGATTTTTTTATTCAAAAAATATCAAAAAAAATCAATAAAAATTTTACTGCGCTGCCAGAAGAAATAAAAGATAAATTTATGAATTATGACTGGCCCGGAAATGTGCGAGAACTTCAAAATTGGATCACAAGCATGTGCATAAATGCAAAAGGATCTGTAATAACTAATATAGATATGCCTGTTTTGGTTTCTAAAAACTTAAAAGAAGATACTCTTTCAAGAGTAATTGATGAATTCTATATGGAAAATAAGGATTCTAAAAACCTGCTCCCATTGCTTTATGAAAAACTTGAAAAACTCATGATCGAGAAAATTGCAAAAGAACAGAATTTTAATAAATCTGCAATGGCAGAACTGCTTGGAATAAGCAGAGTCACTCTTGCAAAGAAAATGAATTCAGATTCAAAAGAGACAGATTAAAGCAAAATTGATTTTGTAAAGTCATTTATCAGCAGTGATAAACAACTTTACGCTTTTTCTCTTTTTTAAAAAAATCTTATCTATTTATAAAAATAATCTTATTAAAAATTCACTCTAACTCCTTATAACATAAGTATTTACGATTTGACGTCATTTTTTCTGCAAATTTTATGAAGCTTGGCATATTTCTTGCATATATGAAAGTAGATCAGCCAAAAGCTGGTAAATAAAATATGCGGAGGTATGAAATGGATATCTTAAATATTTTTAGTCTTATAGGTGGGCTTACTCTTTTCCTTTATGGAATTATAGTAATGAACAAAAACCTTACAACAATAGCAGGTGAAAAAATGAAATCCATAATGCTCACTCTGACAAAAAGCAGACCAAGAGGTTATGCTACTGGTCTTGGTATTACAATGATCAATCAGTCTTCGTCAGCTACTACGGTTCTTGAAGCAGCGCTTGTAGGCGCAGGATTAATGACTTTTTATCAAAGTGTTGCTGTTACACTGGGAGCAGAGCTGGGCTCAACTTTTTTGCCGCACATTATAGCCCTTCCATCAATTACAAAGCTGGCACCTTTTCTGATAGCAGTTGGATTTTTTATATCATCCAGAATTAAAAAACAAAAAAGCATTAACATTGCCCTTATTGTCTTGGGGATTGGCCTCCTTTTTATGGGAATGGAAATGATGTCTGCAGCTCTTTACCCCTTAAGAGAATACCCCTATTTCCTTGAGTTTATGAAAAGAGTTGAAGTCCCAATTCTTGGTATACTTCTGGGAATTGTGCTTACTATGTTATTCCAGTCATCAGGCGCAATCTGCGGTATTACGATAGCGATGGCAATGTCAGGTACTATAACCCTTGAACAAGCCATACCCTTAAACCTTGGAGCAGCAGTAGGAACATGTCTTACCGCGATTCTTGGAAGCATTCCATTAAACTGGGATGCTAAAAGATCCGCATATATCCATGTAGTGTTCCAGACAATAGGAGTTATATGGGTTTATGCACTTTTACTGGTACGTACTCCGGAAGGAGAAAGATTTTTTATCTGGCTCACAAGAGAGCTTACCGCGATAGTATTCCGCACAGATAACATTGGAAGGCAAATTGCCGTTGGTTTTTCGCTTATGCCAATAATCAACCATGTCCTCTTATTTGGGATTCCGAAATTCCTTGATGCAATTATTATGCTGTTTGAAAAAGCATTTCCTCCAAGAGTAAGAGAAAAACCTTTTAGTGTAAAATATTTACAGGAAAAGCTTGTGGACGGAAGTGTTGATATAGCTCTTGAAATGGCAAAAAAAGAGATTCTTGTTACTGCTGATATTGTGAAAAGCATGTTCGAAAAAGTCGATCTGGCATTAAAAAATAAGGACATTAGGTT
>WRCW01000123.1 GCA_009783755.1 Spirochaetaceae bacterium | reverse complement strand
ACAAAGACTCCTGTGTTAAGCGCAATAGCTTCTCCAGGTTCAAGAAAAACATCTATATTATTGTACTGTTTTCTAAAATCTGTAATGATTTTACATAGAAGCTCTATGTCATAATCATCTCTGGTGATATGGTGACCGCCGCCAAAGTTAACCCACTTTATTTTGTTAAAGAATCTTCCAAACTGCTTTTCAATAGCTGCTAAAGTGCGCTCAAGAGAATCGGCATTTTTTTCGCATAATGTATGAAAGTGAATACCAGAGATATTATCGAGCTGCTCTTCTTCAAAATTAGCAGCTGTTACCCCAAGTCTTGAACCTTGCCTGCATGGATCGTAAATAGGTACTTCTGTTTCACTATGCTGTGGGTTTACCCTTATTCCGATACTTATATCTTTATTGCTTTTTTTTATTACAGGAAGAAATTTATTAAGCTGGCTAAAGGAATTAAATATAATATGATTTGAAATCTCTGCAATTTCTTTAAATTCATCTTCCTTATAAGCAGGAGAGTATGTGTGTACCTCTTTTCCAAACTCCTCTCTTCCTAGTTTTGCCTCATGCAGTCCACTTGCGCAAACTCCTGCAAGGTACTGTTTTATCAATGGGTAAAAGTGAAACATTGCAAAACCTTTTTGCGCAAGAAGTATTTTGCATCCTGTTCTTTTCTGGATAGAGTCAAGAATTTTAAGATTTGTTTCAAGATCATCCATGTCCACAACAAAAGAAGGGGAGGGACATTTATGAGGATCTATGTTGTTATAAATATTTCTTTCCATGGCAGGCCATATCTATTGAGGTCATCCATGAATGGATCAGGATCAAACTGTTCCATATTAAAAACACCTTTTCCTTTCCATTGTCCTGTAAGCATCATTTTTGCTCCAATCATTGCAGGAACACCTGTGGTATAGGAAATAGCCTGTGACTGCACTTCTTTGTAAGCTGCCTCATGATCACAAATATTATAAACAAAATATTCTACCTCTTTTCTATCTTTTATCCCTTTTATGAGACATCCTATGCAGGTTCTCCCTTTTGTAAGAGGTCCAAGTGATGCAGGATCAGGAAGAAGAGCTTTAAGAAACTGGAGTGGAATGATTTCCTGGCCATTATATTTAACAGGATCAATTCTGGTCATCCCAACATTTTCAAGAACTTTAAGATGGTTAAGATAATTATCTGAAAATGTCATCCAAAATCTTGCTCTTCTGATTGTTGGTATATGTTTTACAATAGATTCCAGTTCTTCATGATACATCAGATATATTTTCATTGGGCCTATCCCTTCCGGAAAATCATATATCTTGTGTACAGAAAGAGGATCTGTTTCCTGCCACTCTCCATTTGAGTAATATTTTCCCCGGGCAGAAACTTCCCTAATGTTTATCTCAGGATTAAAGTTAGTAGCAAATGGCTGTCCGTGACTTCCTGCATTACAGTCAATAATATCAAGTTCATGAATTTCATCAAAGTGATGTTTTAGAGCGTATGCTGTGTATACATTTGTAACACCGGGGTCAAAACCACTTCCAAGAAGAGCCATCAGCCCTTTTTCTTTAAATTTATCTATATAGTCCCATTGCCATTTATAACAAAATTTTGCTTCATCTTTTGGCTCATAGTTTGCTGTATCCAGATAGTTTATCCCTGTTTCAAGGCATGCATCCATAATTGTAAGATCCTGATAGGGGAGAGCAACATTTATTATCATATCTGGTTTATGTTTTTTTATAAGAGCAACAAGCTGAGGCACATTTTCTGCATCTACTTGTGCTGTTGTTATAGGACGCTTAAGCTGAGCAGCGATTTTTTTACATTTTTCTTCATTTCTGCTTGCAAGTACAATATCTTTAAAAACTTCTGGAACCTGCGCGCATTTATGAACGACAACCTGGCTAACACCACCAGCGCCTATTATAAGGACTTTTGACATCTGGTACTCCTTGAAATATAAATCCAATAACGGATGTTCATATAAAATGCAGTAAATTATAGAAAACACTGGATATTATTATATGTTTTCATGTGATTATATCAGAGAAAAGCCTTTATTTTCAAGAATTATTCAGCCCCCTATAAGCATAAATAGAATTTTAATGTTTTTACTTAATTCTATTGTGCATTTTGTTTTTTTTAAATAATATTCCTAGAAAAAATGCCTAAATGGGCTTAAAATATTTATTGGATCAAAAAGGGATAGCCCTGCACTGATCATGTCTGTCCCCGGCACAATAGTTTGAGGATATGAACTTGTTGCGTGTGATTCTGCGATCCATGATGAAGAAATACGAAGATAGATAAAATTTTAGATTAAAGCTTTGTAAAAAGCATATTAAGAATAAATGGAGAAAATTAATATAGAAAAATGAAAAAAAGAACAGGAATAAACAGCTGGAGCATAAAAAATTCTGCCGAGATGTACAGTATTGAAAACTGGGGAGCAAAATTCTTTAGCATAAATAAGGAAGGAGAAGTCACAGTTTTGCTTAGAAAAGGGGATTCTCTGGAGCCTGTGAGCCTTTACCAGATCATAAAAGGGCTTGAGGAAAGAGGCATCACCATGCCTGTTCTCATGCATTTTCCTGATCTTATATTTAATCGCATTGACAGAATAAACAGAAGTTTTAACGACGCAATAAAAGAGTATGGTTATGATGGGTTTTACAGGGGCGTCTATCCTATAAAAGTCAATCAGCAACAACATGTTGTTGAAGAGATGGTAAGATTTGGAGCTCCTTATAATTATGGACTTGAGGCTGGAAGCAAACCAGAACTTATGGTTGCTATTTCATCAATAAAATCAAAAGAATCTCTTATAATCTGTAATGGATATAAGGATGAAGAATTTATAGATCTTGCTCTTTATGGTACAAAACTTGGACTTAATATTTTTTTAGTTATTGAAAGACCTAACGAAGCTAATACAATTATTTCAAGAGCAAGAAAAATCGGAGTAAAGCCAAATATTGGGATAAGGGCAAAACTTTCTTCTTCTGCAGGAGGAAAATGGTCAGAATCTGCCGGAGCTCATTCTGTATTTGGACTCACTGCTTCTCAGTTGATCGATGTTATAGATTTTTTTAAACAGGAACAGATGATAGAGTGCCTGAGGTTTCTCCATTATCATATGGGTTCGCAAATACCAGATATCAGAGATATAAGAGAAGCTGCAGGAGAAGCTGCAAGAATATATATAAGCATGGTTAGGGAAGATGCTCCAATGGAATACCTTGATATAGGCGGAGGTCTTGCTATTGATTATGATGGGTCAAAAACTATTTTTGAGGGCAGCAAGAACTATTCTATGGAAGAGTACTGCAGAACAGTTATCGATCTTTTAAAAGAAGCATTTGATGATGCAGGCGTTAAACATCCAAATATTGTATCAGAATCAGGACGCGCTGTTACTGCATATTCATCTGTGCTTGTTTTTAATATTCTTGATGTAAACAGCCTTATCCCGGAGAATGGAGTTCCTAATATTCCACCAGATGCACATGAAAATATTATAAATTTGAAAGAAATAATGGATGCAATGAATATAAAAAATATTCAGGAACATTACCATGATGCTATTTTCTATAGAGATGAACTTCGCAATCTTTTCCAGATAGGGAAGGTAACGTTGCGCGAAAGGGCTATTGCGGAAGAGCTTTTCTGGAGAGTTATTAAAAAAATATCTATTCTTGCTGAAGATCTTAAATATATTCCCGAAGAGATGAAAATGCTTGAATCAGTTATGGCTGATATCTACTATGGGAATTTCAGTCTTTTTCAATCATTACCTGACAGCTGGGCTATTGATCAGCTTTTTCCTGTCATGCCTATTCACCGGCTTAAGGAACAGCCGACCAGGCATGCTATAATTTCTGATACCACATGCGATTGTGATGGTAAAATAGATAAATTTATTGGTCTCTATGATATAAAAAAGAGCATAATGCTTCACACATTGAAAAAAGATGAAGACTATGTATTGGGTGTATTTCTTATAGGGGCTTACCAGGAAACATTGGGAGATCTCCATAATCTTTTTGGAGATACTCATATAATCGGAATTGTGCTGGACGAAGACGGAGAAATAGAACTTACAAGAGAAATCAATGGAGATTCTGTTTCAGATGTATTAAGTTATGTTGAATATGATCCTCAGCTATTGCTTGAACACATAAGAACTCTTGCAGAATTAGGTGTAAAAGAAAAAAGAGTTACTGCAAAACAGAGAAAAGAGATAATGTCTGCTTTTGAAGAAGGGATGCGGGGATATACCTACTTTGAACTTTAGGTCTCCCGATCTATCTTCAGTGAAATCGTAACCCACCCATACCGTAGTCTCTAAAAGTCCTTGATGCAAGTTGGTTAAAGTTCTGCTGAGTTAGCGCAAGCCGTATAACGTTTGGCTAAGTCATATTGGCGTAAGTTGGTATCCAGAATAATTTTAAAGAAACGAGCTACTTTTTACCCATTTTTATTGGTATTGCTTTTGCGCGCCATATATTTTTATTATATTCCGCTATAGTTCTATCGCTTGAAAATTTTCCTGACCCGGCAACATTGAAAATAGATTTTTTTGTCCATATTTTTTTATCAGAAAATTCTTTTTCAACTTGCCTGTGTGTTTTCATATAGCTTTCATAATCTGCAAAAAGCATATAATGATCCCCACCAAGCAAAGAATTTGTTATTGGCTTAAACAGATCTCTTTCATTTTTTGAAAAATAGCCGGAAAATATCATATCTATAACTTTTTTCAGACTCTCTATTGAGTTGAAATAATCAAAAGGATTGTATCCTTTATTTCTTAATTGAATTACTTCTTTACTGTTGCAGCCAAATATAAATATATTTTCTTTTCCAACTTCTTCAAGAATTTCAATATTCGCACCATCAAGAGTTCCTATTGTAAGAGCTCCGTTCAATGCGAATTTCATATTACCTGTTCCCGAAGCTTCTGTACCTGCTGTTGAGATCTGCTCTGAAAGATTTGCAGCTGGAATAATTTTTTCAGCTAAACTTACTCCGTAATTTGCAAGAAATACAATTTTAAGTTTATCGTCTATTGTCTTATCATTATTTATTACCTCAGCAATGGAATTAATAAGTTTAATAATTAATTTCGCCATGTAGTAACCGGGCGCTGCTTTTCCTCCAAATATAATGGTTCTTTTACACTCTATTGCTTTGGGGTTTTCTTTTAAAATATTATAAAGCGATATAGCATGAAGCACATTTAAGAGTTGCCTTTTATATTCATGTAGTCTTTTGATTTGGCAGTCAAAAAGGGATTCTGGATCAACCTTAATTCCATTGGCTTTATAAATATATTCCGAAAAATGTTGTTTGTTTTCAAGTTTTACTCTTTCCCATTTTTCAAGGAAGCTGCTGTCTTTTGCAAATGGAATGAGTTCTTTTAGCTTAAACAGATCCTTGACCCACCCATCTCCAATTGATTCTGTTATAAGATTTGCAAGACCTGGATTGCATACAGCAAGCCATCTTCTTGGAGTTATCCCATTTGTTTTATTGTTAAATTTACGGGGCCACATTAAATAAAAATCTTTAAAAATATGATCTTTTATAATGTCTGAATGAAGAGCAGAAACTCCATTTACAGAGTGGCTGCCTACGATTGCAAGATTTGCCATCAAAACTTTTTTATCATCGCTTTCTTCAATAATAGACATTCTTTTTAAAATATCATCATTTCCAGGATATTTTTTTGCAACTTCATTTAAAAATCTTGAATTGATCTCGTATATTATTTTCATATGTCTCGGCAATACTTTTGCAAGTAGCTCTGTAGGCCATTTCTCAAGAGCTTCGGGGAGAATTGTATGGTTTGTATACGCAAATGTTTTTACTGTAATTCCCCAGCTTTCATCCCATGCGAGTTTT
>WRCW01000122.1 GCA_009783755.1 Spirochaetaceae bacterium | reverse complement strand
GGACTCAGAAAAAAGCTTAAAGAATGTGGAGAAATGATCGAGACCATAAGGGGCGTAGGGTACCGATTTAAACCTGAATGAGGATACAATGAAAAGAATCTTAAAAAATGAATTCACCATTGTTGCCATAGCAGGGTTGATAGTATCGCTCTATTTTATAGCTGGTGTACTTATCTTTGCCAACAGACAGTATAATGACATCAATATAAATAATCTTGAAGAAGCAGCAAAAACACTCAAAGGTTTTACATCTGCAAAGGTATTTACAAATTCCGAAACAACAACAACGTGGGTTTCACACTTAAATAGCACTAAAGAAAAATCACCGTATCGTATAACTCTTATCGACAGCAATGGATATGTAATATTTGACACTGACGCAGACAGTTCAACTATGGAGAACCATTTTAATCGCCCAGAATTTCAAGATGCTATAAGAGAGGGAAAGGGAACTTCTCTAAGACAATCTGCAACTTTGGGGAAAATTTTCCTCTATGCTGCCTTAGCCATTACAGATTCCAACAATCAATTAGCAGGAATACTCAGGTTATCGCGTGCTGTCCCTGGTTATTACTCGCGCCTTCTCAGCTCTGCACTCCCTTTTCTTGTAATAGGATTTTTTATTATTTTTGGAGTCTGTGCTGGTTTATACAGGTTTTCAAAACATATCTTTCATTCGATAGAAGCAAAACTGAATGCAAAACTTGAGGAAAAAACCTACGAACTAAAAATTAAAACCGAAGAAGCAGAAAGAGAAAGCCGCTACAGGGAGGTAATTTTTAATAGTATGTTTGAGGGAGTAATTGCCCTGGACAGCAATCTGAATATTCTTCTGGCAAACCCTCGAATATGTTCCCTGTTTGCTCTCGATAAAGAAAAAAATCGCGGCATATCACTTCTTGAATTCAGCCATTCATCTGAACTTGAAGAAGCAGCTAAAACAGTAATTACATCTGGTATTCCTTCTGAATTGATCCTAAAACGTCTTGTGTTGGGAATAGAACAGCATTTTCAGGTGTACGTTGCTCCGCTGCAAACGCTGCCCATGGAAGCGCTGGCTCAAGAGGTAAATCATCAAGGAAAAAATGGCGTGGTCATGGTAGTGCGGGACATCAGCCGCCTTGTTAAACTTGAACAAATCCGAAAGGATTTTGCTGCTAATGTATCACATGAATTGCGAACTCCAATTCAGGTAATACAGGGATTTGCCGAAACAATTCTTGATTCATCTACACAAGACATGGAACAGCTTCGCTATTTTGCCAGCATTATAAAAAAGAACGCTCAGAGCATGGAAAATCTTACCAATGATCTGCTCACTCTGGTCAGCCTGGAAGATGGAAATACTGTCCGTCCACCACTAGAGGAAGCAACTCTTGAACCCCTTATTATTGAAGCATCTGAAGCACTTGCAGTCAATGCCAGGAATAAAAACATAGAAATAACAATTTCCTGTCCTGCTGAGCTTGTTGTTCATGTTCACTGCTCTCTCTTTGTTCAAGCTCTGATTAATCTTTTGGATAATGCCATTAAATATTCCAACAGTGATTCCAGAATATGGGTAAATGCTTTTCGGGATATGAATGACCTGGTTGTCGAGGTAAAAGATAACGGCATAGGTATCCCGGCGGAACATATAGACCGCATTTTTGAGCGATTTTACCGTGTTGATCGCTCGCGCAGCCGAGAAGCTGGCGGCACTGGTCTTGGACTTGCAATAGTTCGCCATATTGCCCTGCTCCACCAGGGAACAGCCAAAGTAGAAAGCGTTGCTGGCAAAGGCTCAATATTCAGACTGCGACTGCCTGCACCAAGATAACATCAATATTTTTGTTTTTTCCTGGATATTTTTTTATTCAGTATATATTGATTTCATCAATTGAAGATCAACTCCAAGTTGCTTGGTAAGATAACTTTCAACACCGCCATATTTACTTTCCATTGTATCAAAAGCAGATCCAAGATATTCTCTTTTAACAGTAAATCCAGGAGCAAGCTTTGGATTTTTTTCCATCAAGCTGAAATATTTCTTTTGTATTAATTCTGCTGTAAGAAGATAATCTTTATATATTATCTCCCTATCAACCCCAAGCGAAGATAAAAATAGTGCAGAAGCAATTCCGGTCCTGTCCTTTCCTCCTGCGCAATGGAAAACAATTGGTAAATTTGAAGAATCTGATATGATTTTGAAAAACTCTTTAAATTGATTTTGCGCTTCTTCTATAGCAGAGCTATTTATTTGCATCATAAGTTTTTCGCCTGTTTTTTCAATATTTTTTATAAGAAATTCCATACTTCCAAATACTATAGGTATGTTAAAAACTTTTTGTACTGTAGTGGGTTTTCTATCAGGAACTTTCTCTGTTTCTTCAAAAGCGCGGAAATCAATAATTGTTTTAATGTTAAAGCTTCTTAAAATTTCCAAATCTTCTTCAGATAATCTGCTTAGTTCATCTGCTCTATATATTGTGCTCCATTTTGTTTTCTTCCCATCCTGTGTCTCATAGCCACCCATTTCTCTGAAGTTATAAGTGCCCTGGAGGTTAATGATACGTTGCTGCTGTTGTTTATTCATAAAATCCTTAATTATTTAACTGATCGCAAAGTCTCGGACCTGTTTTAAAAAAGCCGGTTCTTTTATGGACAGACTCTATTTATTATAAAACTTTTTCTTGAGCATAAGCAGATAATCAACAAGTGATAAAAGTGCTGCAATTGCCGAAAGTATAAAGAATATTTTTGCAATACACAAAATTTGATCAGAATAGGTTATAAAAATATTTGTTCGCATAATAGAAATATAAAGAAGTCCAAAAATCCCTGCCAGAGCATAGCTCCATGCTTTTAATTTTCCGCCTGCCCTTGCTCCCATTGCAAACCCTTTTTTCATGGCAAGTATTCTTATAAATAGTATTATAAATTCCCTGTACATTATTATTGCAAAAATAAAAACAGGCATTATCCCTGTTTTTGTAAAACACAGGAAATATGTCATTCTGCTTATAACATCTGCAAAAGGGTCAAATACTTTTCCCAAATCACTGACAGTATTTGCTGCCCGGGCAGCCATTCCATCAAAAAGGTCTGAAAGCTCCATATAAATAAATAGCACCCATAAAATTATTATAAATACAAGAGTGTTTGTTTTTATATATTCTGAAAAAAAATAGATAAACAGAAAAACAGGAGACAATACAATTCTGCTTGCGGTTAAAATATTTGCTAAATTCATTATGAAATCTAATAATGAAAAACAAATATTGTCAAGGCACAATATGGACATTGTGTCTCGCCCAGCGCGAGGCGTCGCAATATAGCGAAGGACCGAAGATGAATATTGAGTCTTAATGCTTTACTTCCCCTTTTTATTTTTCTATAATATGGATCATGATAAAATCACCTAAAGAAGAGGCTATTGAACGCGTCATCCTCCGGAAACTAAAGGGAAGCACCATAAAAGATATTGCGGAAGCTGCTCTGCGAGACCCTGAGATCAATGCTTACCATGAATATGCAAACACAGTTTCCATTAAACGGTTAAAATACAATGACCATGGCCCTGTCCATATGCGTACAGTTGTACTTAATGCGCTAACCCTCGCAGAACTTCTCCATGAGGCGGGGATCCTTTTAAGCCTTGAGCAAGAGGAGACCGGCTCCTACGATGATTCCAGGCTGGCGGTGATCCTTGCAGGACTTTTGCACGACATAGGCATGTGCGCTACCCGTATGAACCACGAGAATTTGTCTGCTTCCTTTGCTTTGCCAATTGTGAGCCGCTTTTTGGAAATGCTCTATCCAAAAGATATACGCAAGCAGATTCTCCTGCGCGGCCTCTGCATTGAATGTATTGTGGGACACATGGGATTTGTTAAGGTCAACAGCCTTGAAGCAGGGATCATTCTTATAGCAGATGGAGCGGACATGGAAAAAGGGAGAGCACGGATTCCCATGCTCCTGACTCACGATGCCAAAGTAGGAGACATCCATCAGTATTCTTCAGCTGCGATCGAAAAACTAAAAATAGTAAAGGGTGAAAAAAAGCCAATAAAAATTGATATTGAGATGCACTCTGATGTGGGATTTTTTCAGATCGAACAGGTACTATTTCCAAAACTGGAGATGAGTCCAATCAAGCCCTATGTTGAATTGCATGCAACAGTCATAGGCTCTGAAGTAAAAAAATATCTTTAACTGTCCCGCGCTTTATCGCGACATCCATGTCGCTGCGCGGGATGCGGCGTCCGTGCCGCTATCCCGCGCTTTATCGATACTTTTTATCCAAATAAACAAGAAAGTAAGAGGGATCAAGGGGCTGTTCAGTAACTTTTTGCACAAGTTCATCCGGCGTGTAAAGAGCTCCATATTTATGGATATTATTTCTCAGCCAATCAAGAATTATTTTAAAATTTCCAGCTTCAACTAAATCATCAACATTACCTGTCTCTTTTTCCATTGTTGCCACAAACTGCGCAGCGTATAGGTTTCCCAAAAGATAAGTCGGAAAATACCCAATCGCACCCGTAGACCAGTGAATATCCTGTAGAACTCCGGTTGAATCAGAGTCAGGAGTCAAATCAAGGAGCTCTTTATATAAATTGTTCCATGCTGCTGGAAGGTCAACAACTGAAAGCTTATCTTCAACAAGCATTTTTTCAAGCCTGTATCTAATAATAATATGGAGATTATACGTTACTTCATCTGCATTTATTCTTACAAGAGAAGGTTTAACTTTGTTGACTGCCATAAAAAAATCTTCATGGGTTCTGTTTTTTCCAGCTTCTGGAAAGTAGTTGCAGAAAACAGGCCAAAAAAGTTTTGCAAACCCCTTCCCTCTTCCAACCATGTTTTCCCAGAATCGCGACTGCGATTCATGTATTCCCAAAGAGGTTCCTTCAGCAAGAGATGTCCCTTTAAGTTCTTTGGAAAAACCCATTTCATAAAGAGCATGCCCACATTCATGTATTATGCTATAAAGACCAGCAGGAAAATAATTTTCCTTATAGTGCGTTGTAATTCTCACATCCGAAAAACCAAGGGTTGTTGTAAAAGGGTGAGCAGATGTATCCATTCTGGCGCTGTTAAAATCAAATCCAAGCCACTCAAGTACTTTTCTCCCAACAGCATCCTGCTTTTTTACATCAAACTTGCCATATAAAAATGAATCTTCAATATCTCCGGTCTTGTTTCCATTAGCATTTCCATTCACAAGGATTTTATCAAGAAGATTTTTAATCCGCAGTTCTATATCATGAAATATTTTATCAATCTGTGAGACAATCGCCCCTTTTTCATACTCATCAAGAAGAGCATTATAAGGAGTCCCTGTATAACCGTAGCACTCTGCTTTTTGTTTTTGCAAAGAGATCATCTTTTCAAGTTCCGGCTTAAATAATTTATAGTTATTATCCTCTTTTGCTTTTGCCCATGTATGCTGGCTTATGCTGGTCTGCTTTGAAATCTCTTTTACAAGAGATACAGGGAGCAATGACTGCTTTTTATATGCATTAAATATTTTTCTAATAAAATATCTATCATTTTCAGAGATATCTTTTTCAAAACTTATGTCTTCATATTTTTTTATATCTTTAAATATTGAAGCTGTTATTTCTGATGTAAGTTTTTCGTGGATAAGAGCACTTAAAAGAGCAAGTTGACTGCTTCTCTCTTCCACAGAATTCTGCGGCATATAAGTCTCCTGGTCCCATCCCAGAATAGCTGCGGTATGGGAGAGGAGTAAAATCTCATTATCAATATTTTTAAGAAGCGATATATCTTTTTTATTCATGAAAAAACTCAAACAAATTTAAATAATCTCTTTCTTTGCAATTTTGTTTTCAATAAAAGAGATCGCTTCTGCTAGAGCAATCCCATTCATCTGCTCTCCTGTTCTTAATCTTATGGAAACAGAATTAT
>WRCW01000121.1 GCA_009783755.1 Spirochaetaceae bacterium | reverse complement strand
TAATCTTTATTGACCATTATCATTAAGATTCGTATATTTTTTTAATCGATATTTAATAATAAATAATTTTAAATACCATAATATTCAGGAGGAGAAAATGAAAATCACACCATTAGGCGATAGAGTATTAATAAAAATCGCAGAGTCCGAAGAAAAAACAAAGGGAGGACTCTTTATACCACAGACTGCACAGGAAAAAACACAGACAGGAAATGTTGCAGCAATTGGTGATGATAAAGATGCTATTAAAGTAAAAGTTGGGCAGCAAGTAATGTATGATAAATATGCCGGAACATCAATTAAAATTGAAGGAGTGGAACACCTTATCGTTAAAGCAGCTGATATTATTGCTATAGTTGGTTAAAGATTTAACTACTACAAAGGCTGCAAGTAATACTATTGCAGCCTTATTTTTTACCAAACAAGAAATCTTCTACTTTGCTTTCAATATTCTTGCTTTCAGAATAATAGGTCAAAGTTTCAGGAAGCGATGATAAAAATATTTGACCATATGATTTTTTTATTATTCTGTTATCTGTAATTATAACAATTCCTGAATCATCTTTTCTTCTCATAAGACGGCCAAATCCCTGTTTTAGTTTTATTACAGCTTCAGGAAGTAAATAATCTGTAAAAGAGTTCCCCCCCTCTTTTTCTATTTTCTCAATTCTTGATTTTATTACTGGATCAGAAGGGACTTTAAAAGGCAACCTGCATATAATGACCATCTTTAGTGTTTCACCAGGGCTGTCTATCCCTTCCCAAAACGAATCTGTTGCAAGCAAAATACTTTTTATATCTTCATTAAATATTTTTTGAATTTTAAACCTGTCAAATTCACCTTGCCTTAGAATCGTTATCCCCTTTTTCGTTATATCTTCTTTAATTGTATTATAGACTTCCATAAGCATAGAATACGAAGTAAACAGGATAAGTGCGCTGCCTTCTGCTGTAATAACTATATTTTTAATAAAAAGAGAAAGCTCTTCTGTATACAGGCTATCTGATGGATCTTTTATATCTGTAGGAACAGTTAGCATAACCTGTTTTTGATAATCAAATGGAGAGATAAAATTCCTTTCTATAATTTTTCTATCAATACCAATAATTCCAATTCTTTTTTTCCAGAATTCAAAATCTCCTTTTATAGTCAGTGTAGCTGATGTAAGGACAATTGTTTTAAGGTTTTCATATAAAGTTTCCTTTAAGATATGACTTACATCAAGCGGTGTTATTATAAAAGAGATATTTTTACCTTTCTCTATCCAGCTTACATATTCTTCTTTTTCATCGCTCAGGTTTTCCGGAGTGCCCATGAAGTTGAGCTGACGTCCGCTTATTTCTTTTTCAGCTATCAGATTTTCAGAGGTTGATATCAGGTCTTTAATTTTTAATTTGATCAGTAATAGCTCATATACTCTGGAATCATCTTCCGGAGTTATTTTTATATTTTGGGAAAGTTCATCAAGCACAAGATATATCTCTGAAAGTTTTTCTTTAAATAATGAAAAGAGTTTTAATAGATTATCAAACTCGCTTTTTTTCTCAATCTTTAAATTTTGTTTATCTGCAAGCAAGTTTTCTGCTTCTTTTTCCAGATTGTCATAAGCTTCAATTATTGCCGAAACTGTTTCAGGAATTGTTGTTACTTTTTTCTTATTATTCCCTGAATTCTCAACAAGAAAATTATATATTCCAAATACCCTGTTCTTATACCTGTTATAAAGTTTTCTGAAACTTTTTATTATATACCCCTTGGAAAGAGTCCTGGAAAAATAGGAAGTAGCTGCTGATTCAAGATTATGCGCTTCATCAATTATAACATGCCTGAATAAAGGGAGAACTGCAGTCCCATTAAAACCTGCTCCCATATTTCTTGCAGATAAATCAGAAAGAAGAAGATGATGGTTTACAACTATAATCGATGCTGTAGCAGCATTTTTTCTTGCTTTTATAACAAAACATTTTTCCCTGTAAGTGCAATATAATCCAAGACAATAATCAGAATCTGAGCATATATCGCTCCATGTGGAGTAATCTACATTTACCGGTAGATCTGACTTATCTCCTGTTTCTGTAGCAGAAACCCAATCTCTAATAACTCCTATTATTCCTTTGTCTTCAACAGTATTAAAAAGGGAATTTTCATTTATAAATTCATAATATTTTCTAAGGCAAAGGTAATTTGATCTTCCTTTAACCAGCGCGCTTTTTATATCTGTATTAAGAATTTTTTTTACAAGAGGTATATCTTTTTCAAGAAGCTGATGCTGAAGATTTATTGTGTTTGTTGAGATAACAACTCTCTCTTCATTATTTATGACCCACTGGAATGACGGTAAAAGGTAAGCAAGAGATTTTCCAACACCTGTCCCTGCTTCCGCAATTAACATGCTTTCATCATTAAAGCTTTCTGCAATATCTTTAAGCATATCAACCTGGGATTCTCTTGTTTCATAATACTCAAATAATTTGGAAAACTGTCCATTGGGCAAAAGATTTTCAGCAAGAGTTTCTGTATCAATAGGCTCTCTTTTTTTTCTTACTATAGGTTCTGCGACAACATATATATTCTCTGCATTGTTATCTATAATAAAAAAGCCTATCCCCTGCTTCCCAAGCATTGATGCAATGTTTATATCAGCATTGCTTGGTTTCAAATACCCGCCAGGATGATTATGGATTATAACATCACCTTTTTCCATAAAAGCTTCAAGCGCAGGTACAGCAGATTCATTTCCTCTTGCCGCAACAATAATGGTGTCTACAAAACCATCAGTGTTAAGTGTGCCGCAAAACATTACTTCATTTTGTCCTGCATCGCTTATTGCATTTTTTATTATTTCAAGCGCATTTTGAGTTATTCTTGAAGAAGCAATTGAAGAATCCATTTGTGTATTAGTTGTTCTCCATAATCAGGATTAGATACCGGCTTCCCACATGTTGGGGATAAAATTAGCCAATATGACTTTAATAAAACAGATATGCCATCCTACTCCGATAAGATGTCAATAAGTTTTAGTATAAGCGAAGTAAGTTCTTTTTCAGCTTTTTTCCCTGCTTCTACTACTTCGCCATGATCAAGTTTTTTATCGCTTATTCCTGCAGCAAGATTTGTTACACACGATATTCCAATAACTTTCATACCAAGGTAAGAAGCTGCAATAACTTCATTGACAGTAGACATGCCTACAAGATCAGCTCCAATAGTTTTTAACATTCGTACTTCTGCCGGAGTTTCATATGAAGGCCCTTTAAGCCCTGCATATACACCCTGTTTCATACCTGGTTTTATTTTAAGAGCTTTATCTATAAGTTCTTTATTATAACAGTCGCTCATATCTGGAAATCTTGGTCCCAGTGAATCATCATTTATCCCTATAAGTGGATTGCATCCTGTTAAATTTATGTGGTCAGAAATAAGGACAAGTTCTCCTGGTTTGTATGATGAATTGATTCCACCAGCTGCATTTGTTATTATAAGATTTTTTACCCCTATTCTGCCAAGAAGAAAAACAGAAAACACAACATCATCTATGGAGTACCCCTCATAGTAATGGATCCTTCCTGCGCAAATAGCAACTTTGTCAGATATTTTTAATACTCCCGAGTGGCCTTTTACTGTAGGAGCTGGAAAATCATTGATTTTGCTAAAAGGGATCTCCTCTCCTATAAAAGAATCTTTTACTCCTGATAATCCAGAACCTAAAATAATAGCTGTTTTTGGTGAATTATTTTGAAGTTTTAATGAAAAAAAACCATTTTCTATTCTTTTATTAAAATCTCTTAACATATTTTTGCCTAGTTGATATAATATCTCATATATGCTACCAAGAATCAATTAGTCTTAAAATTTGAAAAGTAGGGATAAATATGATTGTATTAAAATTCGGTGGTACTTCGGTAAAAGATAGCTACTGGATCGATAGAACTATAGACATTACAAATAACCAGATAGATAAGGCGCCTGTTCTTGTTTCTTCTGCAATATCAAAAGTTACAGATAAACTTTTAAGTATAGGAAAATTTGCAGAAGAAAAAAATAGTGAAGGAATTGCTGAAACAATTGATAGTCTTAAAAAAATACACTTTGATATTGCCAATGAGTTTCTTACAGGAAGAAATTTTGAAAAAGCTGCTGAAACTCTTAACAGTTTATTTCTTCAGCTTGAATCTTTCTCAAAAGGGCTTTTCCTGTTAATGGAGTGTTCTCCTAAAAGTTCTGATATGCTTGTTTCTTTTGGCGAAAGGCTTTCAACTCTTTTGATATACCATAGAACTATTGAAAGAAAGATAGATTCTGAGCTTCTTGATTCAAGAGACTTTATTATAACTGATAATAATTTTACTGCAGCATCGCCTAACTTTACACTTACAGACCCTAAAGTACAGGAATTTGTAAAACCTAAAAAAGGTAAAATAATTATAACTCAGGGTTTTATCAGTTCCAATGAAGATGGTATCACCACAACATTGGGGCGTGGTGGTTCTGATTTCTCAGCAACAATTATTGGATCTGCGCTTGATGCAAAAGAAGTACAGATATGGACAGATGTAGATGGAATATTAACCACAGATCCCCGTATTGCACCTGCAGCAAAAAGACTTGCGACCATTTCTTATGCAGAGGCAGCAGAGCTTGCATTTTTTGGCGCCAAAGTTGTACATCCTTCAACAATACAACCAGCTGTTAAAAAGAAGATCCCTGTTATTGTTAAAAATACAAAAAACCCGGACTGTCCTGGAACTTTGATCACCAAAAAACTTGACTCAACAGGTATTGTTGGTATTGCAGGAAAGAAAAGTATAACTTCAATAAATATTACCTCGTACAGAATGCTTAATACTTATGGTTTTCTTTCAAAAATATTTACAATATTTGAAAAATATAAAACTCCTGTTGACCTTATATCAACTACAGAAGTATCTGTATCAATGACTATTGAGGACACAAGCAATATTGATCTAATTAAAAGCGAACTTGAACCAATAGGAAAAATAACCATAGAGCGCAATAATGGAATTATCTGTCTTGTTGGTAATAATATCTGGAAAGATTCTAAACTTATATCAAAGATATTTAAAACTCTTTCTCCTGCACCTGTAAAAATGATTTCACTGGGAGCAGCTGATGTAGCACTCTCCATTGTTTTAAGCGAGAATGAGATCGATGATACGATGAAAAAAATCCACAAAGCTTTTTTTGAGTAAAACAGTCCGCAGATTCTCGTGGAAGCAAGAAATCAAGATCTTTTCGTCATTCTATATCATACTCATCAAGTTTTCTGTGAAGTGTTTTTCTCCCAATCCCAAGAACTTCTGCTGCTTTACTTTTATTCCCATTAAGAATATTTAGGGTTTTATTTATTACAATACGTTCTACTTCAGATAATGGTGTTCCTGGTTTAATAATTATATTGTCGATATTTGCTTCATTTTTTATTGCAATAGGGAGATCATCATACTCTATAATATTGCTCTTGCTCATTACAACAGCGCTTTCAATACAGTTACGAAGTTCTCTTATATTCCCTTTCCACTTATAATTATAAAGTGCTGTCTGCGCTTTTGGATCAATGGCATCTATAGTTTTTCCATTTTCTTCTGAAATATCTTTTATGAAAGATGCAATGAGCAAAGGTATATCTTCCTCTCTTTCTCTTAAAGGGGGGATATGAAGATTTACAACATTGAGTCTATAAAAAAGATCCTCTCTGAAATTCCCTTTTTCAACTTCTTTTTCAAGTTCTTTATTTGTTGCAGAAATTATTCTTACATCAACAGTTATTGGCTCCTCTCCCCCTACTCTTTCAAATGTTTTATTCTGGAGAACTCTAAGCAATTTTATTTGTAATGACTGGTTGATTTCCCCTATCTCATCAAGAAAAATCGTCCCTTTATCCGCAAGTTCAAATCTCCCTTTTTTTCTTGCAACAGCTCCTGTGAATGCCCCTTTTTCATGTCCGAAAAGCTC
>WRCW01000120.1 GCA_009783755.1 Spirochaetaceae bacterium | reverse complement strand
AAGAGCGTCAATCTGCGCTGACGTCAGAATCGTGTAGTTCCAAAAACTATCAGGAATATCCATTCTAACATAATCATCCAATGTATCGCTTGTTATAACAGGGAGTGAAATAATAGTGTTAAGTTGTACGATTTTACCATCAAGAGCTTTAATAGCAGTATCAAGTGCATCAGCGCTCATGGATGTAGGGGAACATGGAGCAATAGAATCAAATTTGTTTTTTAAATTATCTTTCCATGCTTTCAACAATCCATTATTGGCTTCACCAGACATTGGGACAAGAGGACGTTTAGCTGAAACAAAAGCATCAAGCGCTGCCTGAGTCATAGCGCCACCCTGTGACCAAACGCCATCGATTTTTGGATGTGCAGCAAGAAAACCTTCCACTGCTGTTTTTGCATTGGCATAATCCCAATTAGCATGAACCTGACCGAGTATTTTAATATCAGGATATTTAGCAAAAACGCTCATGGCACCTTCGCTACGCATTGCGTTAACACCTGTACCAGCTATGCCGTTAAGTACGATGATGTTACCTTTATTGCCTAGTTTATCGACCAGCCACTGCGCACCGTATCTGCCAAATTCAACTTCATCAATGCCTACTTTAGCTGTTATCTTGTTGGTTGTAACATAGTTATCAAAGGATATGACTATAATTCCTGCTGCCATAGCTTTTTCGCAGACAGGAGAAAGTTCATCAGGGGAAGCAGCGGTAATAATGATAGCATTGCATTTTTTTGCTATAAGATCTTGCATATCAGAAATCTGTTTTGAAACATCGCCATTGGAATTGGTCATAAAGTATTCTTTGATGACACCTTCGGATACTAGATAGTCAGCTCTGGCTTTAAATTCTGCTTCCATTTGAACACGCCATGAGTTGCCAACGCCAAAATTACTGAAACCTATAACATATCCGTCGATCGATGCTTTTTGATTAGATTTATTACTCTTGGAGCAGCCAATAATACTGCTAAACATAAAAACTAACATCAGAGCTATGGAAAATATTAAAAATAACTTATTTTTTTTAAAGAAAACCATTACGACTTCTCCTCTTATTATAAAATAATAACAATTAATTATAGGATATGTATCCTTATTTATCAATGAAATAAGTTGTTTCCTGCTTTTTTTATCTTGAGAATACTGAATGTAATTTAATAAGAAAGCAACGATATACTACTCGCTAGAATATTGTTCTTTATTCAATTTTAAAGCGTGAAACTTCCTTCATTAAAATATTAATGTTTTCACGGTTTTTCGCACTTAGATCATTAACACTATTCACAGAGGTATTTATTTGATCTGCTCCAGCTGCCATCTCATTCATGCCTCCGGAGATCTCCTGGGTTACCCTCTCTAAATTCTTGCTTTCATGTATTACCTCATTCGATCCTTCAAGCATTTCCATTGATCCGTCCTTAACCTGCTGTGTGATCTCGTTAAGGTTCCCAATGGCATCTAAAATCTGTTTGCTCCCCTGGCTCTGTTCCTCCATAGCAAGACGGATGTTTTCTTCCTGATCTGACACAACCTTTATATCCATGGCAATAGTTTCAAATTTATTGAGTACATTATCTGTTGAAATTGTAATCTTTTCGATGGAGCTCGTTATTTTTTTCAAAACATTACTGATTGTTTTAGATTGTTCGGATGAATTTTCAGCAAGCTTACGAATCTCATCTGCAACTACTGCGAACCCTTTTCCAGAATCTCCGGCATGAGCAGCCTCTATTGCTGCGTTCATTGAAAGAAGATTGGTTTGACTTGCAATATTTTGCATTACAGAATTAATCTCAAGCAATCCTTCAGATTCACGGGCAATTTCTTTAACATCTTCTGCAACCTCGGAAAGACTTTTGCGGCCTATCTCAGAAGCAGATGTAAGAGTATTTACGTTTTCCATATTTTTAACGAGGGTTTGAGTAACTGATTGAATATTGGCAAGCATTTCCTCGATTGAAGAAGAGGATTGGGAAACAGAACCTGATTGCTTTTCAACCTGTTCGTTGAGTTTATTGATATTTTGCGTAATCCGTTCCATGGTTGCGTTTGTTTCTGTAACACTGGCACTCTGGTTTATAACACGGCTTTTAATGCTTTGAATATTGGCTGTGATCTGGCTTACTGCTGTGGCAGTATTGTTCATGTTTCCTGCAAGATCTGTACCAATATCAGTTAATAATATTGCTTCGTCTTTGATTGTTTTAACAAGGTTTTTTATTTTTTCCAGAGTAAGATTAAAGTAATGAGCAAGGCTGCTAATTTCATCCTTTGTATTTATTGTTATTGATCTGGTTAAATCTCCTTCACCTTCAGAAATATCTCTAAGTGTATCAGCCACACGTATAATGGGCCTGGTTATTGAACGTGATATAAATATTGCGATTGGAATTATAAGAACAACTATGATGATGCAGATGATAGCAGTTAACAATTGCATTCTTACAAGAGAAGCCATAACAGTTTTTGTAGGTACTGCTATAGCATAACTCCATGGTTCATCTCCAACTTTAATAGGAGTTGCGAATATCATGAACTCTGCGTTTGCTTCATGAATGAAATTAGTAAAGATAATTGGTTTCCCATCATTAATGGCTTTTATGAAATCATTAAAAAAGCGTCCTCCCATATCCCTTTCGGTTTCTGCCATGTTTTTGCCAATGCGGCTGGGATCAAAATGAGCAGCAACAACACCGCTGTTGCTGAATATTGCTGATAAACCATTTCCAAAGGGTTTTCGGCTCTGCGATATTTCCTGGATCATACTCATGTCTATTTCTATTACAACAACTCCTATCAGTTTGTTGGTACCAGGTACATGTATAGGCGTAGCAATGGAAGTATTAAGAATAGAGGTTCCACCAAAATTATCAATATATGGGTCTAAAATTACAGTTTGGTTCCTTCTCTTTGGTATCAGATAGTAATCGCCAGTTCCCGGGGTTTGAAATTTATCTTCAGAAATAGCATAAAATAAAATATTTTTTCCTTCTCTATGCCAAGATGGAGCAAAACGCCCCTTAGCTGTTGTTCCAGGAGTACCCAGATACTTCAAATCATCCCCTTCCAAAACATTAGGCTCCCAAATACTGGAAATACCAATAATTTCATCATGCGAATCGATCACGCTCTTTAGCATATCAATAATAAAGCCCCGGCGATTGTTAGGCATAATGCTTTCATATTGTTCAAGTGCAACCGAGAGACTTTCAGCAATACCCCAGTATGTTGTAAATAATATCTCAATATCTCCACTGAAATCCTGAACAGTAGCTATAGCCTTATCGTGCGACAGTGATTTAATACTGGTACTTGACTGGGTGAGTAAAGTAATTCCAACAGCACCGACAATAACCAGGCTAAGAACGATCATTATTAATGTAAGCTTAAAAGCAATTTTCATATATAAACCCCTTTTCTCTTAATAATTAAATATTATAGCAGTACTATTGTGGTATGTATAGAGAAGTTATATTTTGAAGGAAAAATTATCAATTGTGATATCTGATAAAAAAACACGAAGCATTTTATGAGCCAAAATGTGGTAATGTTTTGCATATACTATTCAATTATCTTAATCATCTTCAATATTATTTCGCCATTTATATGTATGCCATTTATCGTATTTATACTTAAGAGGGTTCCTTTAGATAATCAGCAACTTGCATTGTCATTGTTTTATCCTATAAAATATTAATTGAAAATTAATATATCAAAATATATATTATTATACAATTCTCATTAAATTGCAGAGTGGTATAGATCTATGGATATCGTCCCACCTTCGGGGGATGCTTTGCAATATTACAATAGAATGATGTGCTAATGCGAGACTGGCATGGAGGTTGTTATGGATTTTTTAAATAAAGTTTTAGTTGTTACAGGCGGGGCAAATGGAATTGGAAAAACAATTTGCGATCAGTTTAAAAAACAGGGAGCCAAAGTATGCATGATCGACAAAGAGGATAATGACTACTTTATAGGCGATATAGCTGATGAAAATATATTAAAAAAGTTCGTAGAAAAAGTTATTGCAGATTATGGGAAGATAGATTGTCTTATCAATAACGCAATGCTAAGCAAAGGGGGGCTTTTAAATTGCAGTTATAATGATTTTAATTATGTTCTGCGTGTTGGAATATCTGCTCCTTATCTTCTTATAAAGTTATTTATGGATAATTTTACAGAAGGGGCAAGCATCGTTAATATATCATCATCGCGCGACAGAATGAGCCAACCAAATACAGAAAGTTATACAGCTGCAAAAGGGGGAATCGCTGCTTTGACTCATGCTATGGCAGTAACTCTTGCAGGAAAAGTAAGGGTGAACTCGATTTCTCCAGGCTGGATAGATACATCATTCAAAGAATATGAAGGCCCGGATGCTTTTCAGCATTGTGCAGGAAGGGTAGGGAACCCGCTTGATATTGCCAACATGGTACTTTATCTATGCAGCGATAAAGCTGGATTTATAACAGGAGAAAATATCTGCATAGATGGTGGTATGACAAAACAGATGATTTATCATAATGATTTTGGGTGGAAACTGGAAAGGTGATTCTTAAAATAGACTAATACTACCAATTATATGACTATGCGAAGTGCCAGCGCTTTTATAATGCTTTTATTTGTTATTATTTTTATTTATTTCACTTATTATCTTTTTTTCAATTTCTTTTGTAAAAATAAAAAATTGATTAGCTTGTTCAATAGTAGGTAATGAATCATTATCCAATAGACCTATTTCTCCTGGATATCTTGATTCTAAATATATATCATTTACAGTTGATAATAAATCCTCATCAAAATTAAAATCAATAATTTCTTTTATTGTTCCATATAGTGCAAGCAAGTTGTGAGTTTTTAGCAATGATTTTTCATTTTCCAATATAAAAGCTTTAAAATATTTTTCTATTGCTTGTTGGCAATGAAATATTGCAATATTTGTTAAATTAGGATTTTTTATTATTTCTGAAACAGTCAATATATCGTTTTTGGCAAATCCAATCCAAGCTTCAACTTGCTTTTTCATATATAATTTTCCCGGTAATCTCTATTTCATCAATAAAATAATTTCCATTGTTTTTAATGATTTTATATTCTTCTTTTGAATATACCAGAATGTCCAGCGCAATTTTATAATTTATATTTCTAACGAGCCTATTGATATATAATTTTTTCTTTAATCTTTCTTCGTAAGTTTTTGCAACATCATCATTATCCAGAATTACAACCATATCTATATCACTCTTTTCATTTGCAGTTCCATTCGCATGTGATCCAAATAATATTATCCTATAAGGATCTGCCTGTTTAAGTGCTTCCAGTAATTGATCAATATAATTGTAATTTATCATACATATAATTATAGTTCAAACCATCTTTTCACTCAAGTAAAAAATATTAATTATACATAAAGATAGTTATTTAGGAATAATTCAGTCTGTTATAATTTTATTTCCAACCCTTCATGGGATAAGACAAATTTTGTTTTATTCAACTTCAAATCTTTGGCTATCTCTTCCAGTTTGTCGTCACTATGTGTTGGATTATAATGAAAAGCAACCAGGGTATTTATATTGGCTTTTTCTGCATTTTCAACAGCCATTGTGTAAGTTGAATGTCCAAAACCTTGTACTATCATTTTATCGGAATTATATTCTTCATCAGTATATTGAGTATCATGGATCATTACATCAGCGCCTTTTGCAAAAGCAATAACTCTTTGATCTCCACCAACTCTTGATTCAATGTCCCAAATACAAGCAACAGATTTTTTATTTTCAAGATCGGTTATACGATAGTAAATTGATCCTTGTTGCGGATGAGATGGAGCAAATGATTGCATTGCGTTAATCTCAAATACTGCATTACGTGGTGGTTTTAAATCGGTTATGACTTCTCCTTTCCTGCCAATATAGAATGTTTGACCATCGCTGATGACGCCATGTATACGTTCACTTTTAAGATCTTT
>WRCW01000119.1 GCA_009783755.1 Spirochaetaceae bacterium | reverse complement strand
GTTTTTCTTTCAATGAATCTGGTTATTTCTGTTGACAATTTAAGTAAAATGTACAGACCTCCGAGAAAAAGAATGACCATAGCGAAACAAAAAAGACCTACTGAAATACTTTCCATTTAATACCTCCAAAATATTTTTATTTTTTTAAATATCAGAAACTACAGATCACAAATAATTCCATACATCCGAATATGGGATGTTTATAAAAAAAAAGGCAAAGAACTACAAAAGGAGCTCTCCACCCTAAAGCTAAAGACTTGAAAGCAGTTGCAAGAATGTCCAAATGTTTGATTTGCAACTACCCAACCGGAATTATGTTTATATTAAATTGTATAGACATGATATACAAAGTTAAATAAAAGTCAATATTTTTCCACACTAAAAAATATATTTTTTCAACAATCCTACAGCAAAACCAATTATTCCTCCAAATATGCCGCCCCATACAACAAGCCACCCAAGATGTTTTTTAATCATATTTTGAATAATTTCTTTGACCATTAGCGGTGTAAGTTCAGCAAGCCTTACATCTATCATCTCTTCGAGTTTGTCTTTTAAATATTGTTTTTGATTTAAAATGCCTGTTTCAATTACTTCATTAAATTTATCGCTCGCAGCTATTTCCATGACTACTTTCTCTATTGTTATTTTAAATTGTCCTTTAAAACTCTGTATAAGTTTTGCTCCACCTATCTTTTTTATAACGTTTCCCCATGTAGTGGAAAAGATAGCCTCAATAAATTTTTCAAATAAAAAATCATAGTCAATAAGATTATTGATATTATCTTTAGTAAATAAATTTTTAATCAAGCCTGATGATGATTTTGCAAAGTTATCAATATTTTTTTCAGAAAAAAATTGCTCCATAATAAGGTTTTTGATTCCATTTTTAAAATCTTCAAAATGGATCGGAACAACACCGGATCCATAAAAAAAAGGAATTTTATTGAATAACATATAAATTGCAAGCCAGTTTGTTAAAGCAGCAGAAAAAGAAAATGCTCCTGTTGAAATAATCAGTTCTTTATAATAAGGAGAAAAATAACCAATAGCTATAACTGATGCAGCTATAAAGTTTGTTAAAAAACTTTTATTAATTATTTCTTTTAACTTCATTTAAATCATCATCCTGTTGTTTATAATTATATAAAATTTTACAAAATATAAAAATATCTTTTGTAGGTAAGCTTAAAAATGATACAATCAATTATATATGACTTTATGTGGGAGAGATATATGGCAGATGGATCAAAAAAATTGGACAAAGATATGAAAATAGGGTGGGTTGGTACAGGAGTTATGGGATTCTGGATGTGCAATCATCTTATTAAAGCAGGATACAAAACTAATGTTTACAATAGAACAAAAGAAAAAGCAGTCCCTCTATTTGATATGGGGGCTCAATGGTGTGAATCTCCTGCAGAAGTTGCGGCTAATTCAGATATAATTTGTTCAATAGTGGGTTTTCCCAAAGATGTAGAAGAAATTTATTTGGGAGAAAAAGGAATTCTTAAAGGATGCTCTGCAGAGCAGGCATCTGGTAAATCAAAATATATGATAGATTTTACTACAACAAAACCATCACTATCAATTGAAATATATAACAGGGCAAAAGAGATTGGGTGTTTTGCTCTGGATGCTCCTGTTTCAGGAGGAGATATTGGCGCACGCGAAGCCCGGCTTACAATTATGGTTGGCGGCGATAAAGATGTTTATGATTTTTTAGTGCCTGTTTTTTCCCATGTTGGAAAAAGCATAAAATATACAGGAAAAGCAGGTTCTGGTCAAAATACAAAGATGTGCAATCAAATAGCATTAACCGGAATAATGATAGGGATGTGTGAATCATTGCTTTATGGATATAAAGCAGGACTTAACCTTGAAGAAATAGTAAATACTATTAAAGGTGGAGCTGCCGGCAGTTGGTCGATGGAGAATTATGGTCCAAGAATTTTAAAAGAAGATTATAAGCCTGGCTTTATGGTAGAGCATTTTATAAAAGATATGGAAATAGCTCTTGAAGAATCAAAGAAGATGAATATCAATTTACCTGGTCTTGTACTTGTTCATCAGTTATATGTTGTTTTAAAAGCAATGGGGTATGGAAAATCAGGAACACACTCTCTTATGTTTAGCCTTAATAAACTTTCCAATACTGATTTCCCTCAACCAGAACCATGTAATAAATAGGTTTAACAATTATGAAAGAAATATTTGAACAAGCCCTTAAAGGGCGCGCTTTTGAATACGCGGTTATTTCAACCCGGGATATTGTTTTTTCTCTGGAACTGCTCAAAGCCTGTGAGAGTAATGTATGTGGAAAATATAACAAAAACTGGACATGTCCGCCGGCAACTGAATCCATGGAAAAGCAAAAAGAAAAAATAACAGCATTTTCCAGCGCTTTTCTCTTTACTACAAAATTCGATCTGGAAGATTCGTTTGATTATGAAGGGATGGAGAAGGGAAAGAACTACCACAACTTGCTTTCTGCTGAAATGCATGAAAAGTTTGGAAAAACTAACCCTGTTTATGGCGCTGGTTCATGCAAAATATGCAAGCCTTGCACATATCCTGAGCCTTGCAGGTTTCCGGAAAAAGCATTTCCTCCTATAGAGGGAGCTGGAATAAATGTAATGGAACTTAGTAAGAGCGGGAACATACATTATAACAATGGTCCAAATACGATCACCTATTTTTCCATGATACTTTTCAATACAGACCAAATCAATAATTAGCAAAATATTGCTAGTTTTAAGCAAGGGTACTATATTGTTAATTTTATTTGGATACTATATCATTAACTATTAACTTTATCAAAAAAGGGTATCATAAATGAGTGATTTTACTAATTCTTTTAATGAAATTTCTGATCTTCTACAAAAGGGAAAAGCAAAAGACATTGTCGTAGCTGTTGAAAAAGCTTTAAAGGAAGGAGCAGCCCCGGCAGATATTCTTGAAAAAGGTTTGATTTCCGGAATGAACATAGTAGGCGGAAAATTCAAGAATGGCGAGATTTTTGTTCCCGAAGTATTGATAGCTGCACGCGCAATGAACCATGCTTCAGCCACTCTTAAGAGTGCCCTGGTAGCAGCCGGGGTAAAACCTGTTGGCAAAGCTGTTATTTGTACAGTTAAAGGGGATCTTCATGATATTGGCAAGAACCTTGTAAAAATGATGATAGAAGGTAAGGGGATCGAAGTAATTGATCTGGGAGTAGATGTTGCCAGTGATAAAATAGTTGAAACAGTTCGTGATTCTGGCGCCAAGGTTGTATGCTTATCTGCTCTTCTTACTACAACAATGCTTAGTCAGAAAGAAACAATAGATGCTCTGAAGTCAGCTGGCCTTAGGGACAAAGTAAAGGTCATGGTTGGCGGCGCACCAGTAACCCAGAGTTTTGCCGATGAAATCGGCGCCGATGCATACAGTCCGGATGCAGCTACAGCTGCAGAAGTTTGCCGGGCTTATTATAATTAGCATTTGAAAATATATTTGCAAAATACCCCTATTGTCTGCAATGCAGGAAAGGGGGAAACAATTTTACTGGCTTGTGCCAGGTCAGGTGTTATATTGTCCGCGCCATGCGGTGGACGCCGTCATTGCAGAAAATGCAGAGTGAGACTCCTTGAAGGGCTTGTAGAAGGGGATACACCAGATAACGAAGGCTGGGTACGAGCCTGCGCCGCTATCCCGGTTTCTGATATTACCATTGCTTCGCCAGGAAGCGGAGAAATATCTGATAACGAAGTTATGACTGCTTCATCAGCTGCAACACCCCATCTTCGTTCCATTCGTGTTGCTGCTGTAGCCATTGATGTAGGAACCACCACAGTATCGGCAAGGCTTATTGAGCCAGCAACTTTATCAGTTTTGGATACAATCTCGGAATTAAATGACCAGAGAGTCTTTGGTGCAGATGTTATAAGCCGTATCCAGGCAGCAAAAAATGGAAAAACAGAAAATCTTTTCACTCTTATAAATTCTCAAACAAAACATATCCTCGAAAATTTTCAAAAGCAATGGGATATCAAAAAATTTGAAAAGCTTTCAGTCAGCGGCAATACTGTTATGCAGCATCTTTTTCTCAATGTTGACCCATCAGGCATGGGAGTGCTCCCTTTTACCCCAATATTTCTCGAAGAAAGAGAATTAAAAGGGGAAGAGCTTTTGCTTCCTGTGGAAACAGTAACTATCCTTCCTTCCATTGCAGCTTTTATCGGTGGAGATATTACTGCAGGGCTTGCAGTGCTTGATATTTTAAATATCCCGGGCCCTTCTCTCTTGATTGACATAGGTACTAACGGAGAAATGGCTCTCCACAATAACGGAACAATTTTCTGTTGTTCTACTGCTGCAGGCCCTGCTTTTGAAGGTGCGGAGATTTCCTGCGGACTAGGTGGGGTAAAAGGGGCAATAAGTGCAGTGGAAGCTGGCATAGGTAACGATATATCGTTTACTACAATTGGGAATGTTCCGGCAATTGGCATTTGCGGATCAGGGCTTATTGACGCCATAGCAGTCATGCTCAAACTGGGAATAATAGACGAAACCGGCAGCATGAAGGATATGGCTGATCTACAGAATGGTTTTTGCCTGGCTCCTGGAATTTTTATTACAGCCAGGGATATACGGCAGTTTCAGTTAGCAAAGAGCGCAATCCTTACAGGCATCAGGATACTATGCAAGAATGCCAATGTTATTCTTGCAGATATTAAAAACGTATTCATTGCAGGAGGATTCGGCTTTTTTATCAATAAACAAAATGCAATAGAGGCCGGGATATTCCCTAAAGAATTTCTTGATCTGATATCAATCTGTGGAAATTTAAGCCTTCAGGGTGCAGTGGAAAACCTCTGCGCAAAAGAGTTCATGGACAAATGCAAACAGCTAATCGATAAATGTTCGGTTATCGATCTTGCTGCTGACCCATCCTTTATGGATGAATTTTCAGGGAATATGTTGTTCATGAACAACAAGGGATAAGGTAATATGACTGTTAATTACGATCGCTGGTACTTAAAAGAAATTCTCGATCTTAAGCAACTGAAAAAATTATTTGAGTATTTTTCCATAATAACGAATTTGGATGTAGCTCTTTTTGATTTCGCAGGCCGGGAAGTTCTTGCTGTCAGAAAGAAGAGTTCCATTTGTCATTCTGCTAAAAATGGACCAAAATGCCGAGAGCATGTTAGCGCAGGGAGCTTGCGCTCCTCAGAACTGGGTGAACCATACATCTGTGCCTGCGGCTGTGGTCTTATTATGTGTTTTTCTCCGGTTATGTATAAGGAGCGTCTTATAGGTTCCATTGCCTGCGGCCCGGTCGTGCTTTGGGATGCTGATGAAGTGGCTATGAAAGAATTTCTGGAAAAAACCAGAGATATGAATATTCATATAGATATTCATAATTTGTTTCATTCAATCACTTCGTGCTCATGCACAAACATGACTGGTTCTGCCCAGATTCTCTTTATAATCGTTAATAGCCTGACCAAAGAACATAGCGTATATCTGGAACAGCGGGCACGGATCACAGAGCAGCAAGCAATGATCGCTGAATTGATCATCAGTCAAAAAGATTTAGCTGGGTCAAAATTAAAAAAGGAAACCCACTCAGCAGAACATGTATATCCTCTTGAAAGGGAAAAGGAACTTATTAGCTTTGTGCAAAACGGGAATCTGGAGCAATCAAAGAAAATATTAAATACTCTTTTAGGAGAAATCTTCTCTTTTGCTGATGGAAAACTGGATACAATTAAAGTACGGTTGTTTGAACTAACTGCTTTTTTTTCCAGGGCTGCGGTAGAAACCGGAGCGCCTATATCTGATATAAATCAAATCGCCATCAATTCATTTGATATAATGTACGATGATTTGGACTTTGAGCAAATCTGTTTTATAACCAGCCAGACCATGGAGGAATTTGCCAGGCTCATAGATAGTAACCGCAGCCAAAAAAAACTAAGTGAATATCTTTCCAGAGCTATTGATTATATAACACTCAATTATGCAGAGGCATTGACCCTAAAAAGGGTATCGGATGCTGTCTTTATCAGTGCTTTTTATTTAAGCCATCTATTTCGAAAGGAGATGAATACTACCTTTTCAGATTATCTCTGTAAAGTTCGCATAGAAAAGGCAAAAGGTTTTCTGAAGAATGAAAAAGATCCAAGGATTTGGGAAATAGCAGAAAAAACCGGATTTAATGATCCAAATTATTTT
>WRCW01000118.1 GCA_009783755.1 Spirochaetaceae bacterium | reverse complement strand
GGGTATCAGGCTGCTATTCTCTCTTATCTGGGATGCGAAGTCTATACGATTGAATTGCTGGAAGAACTTGCTGAGGGAGCAAAAAATATATTTACTGCTCTTGATTTCAAAAATATAAAAATAAAAAATGGAAATGGGTATTTGGGTTGGTCCGAAGAAGCCCCTTTTGATGCTATCATTGTTACTGCTGCTCCTGAAAGGATCCCTGAAAAACTTGTTGAGCAACTAAAAGTAGGGGGTAGGATGATCATACCTGTAGGAGAAGTTTATTCTGTGCAGTTGCTAAAACTCATCATAAAAAAAGAGACAGGAGTTGTTGAGAAAGATCTTTTTCCTGTAAGATTTGTGCCACTAGTGGAATAAATCTTAATCTGTGGTATGCCTGAATAGAGTTATGCCTTAGAAATAAAAGTGTTTATGCACAACGTCATACAGCTACGCTTATACCGCTGGTGGAATAAATATTAATCTATAGCATACCTGAATATATCTGTGAAACAAAAATAGACATATAAACAGTTTATGGTATACAGCTACGCTTATGCCACTTGGAATAAAAAAATGACTGTCACTTTTTACAGTGACAGTCAGCGAAAATTAGAATAAGCTATTTATTCTGCGGAATGTTCGGTATAGAAGAAAAACCCTTCTGCAGATCTTCATCAGTGGGAACCTGATCGGAAAGGGTTTTTGCATTATAGGACATATAAGCAGAAAGGTCAAAATAACCTGTACCGCTAAGCCCGAAAAGTATAACCTTTTTCTCTCCGGTTTTTTTACATTCAAGAGCCTCATCAATAGCAACCTTTATTGCATGTGAAGATTCCGGTGCCGGGAGTATCCCCTCGGTCTTCATAAAGCGTATAGCTGCAGCAAAAACATCAGACTGAATTTCCGAGCGTGCCTCAAGATGCTTGTCGTGGTAGAGCTTGCTAAGTATTGGGCTCATACCGTGGTAACGCAGTCCTCCTGCATGGTTTGGGGAAGGGATAAAACCGCACCCAAGAGTGTACATGCGCAGAAGAGGAGTTGTTTGGGCAGTATCGGCAAAGTCATAAGCATAGCGCCCTCGTGTAAACGATGGACAAGATGCCGGCTCCACAGCGATAAATCTCGTATTGGATTTACCTGCAAGTTTTTCTCCCATAAAGGGCGCAATAAGTCCTCCTACGTTTGATCCACCGCCTGCGCATCCAATGATGATATCAGGCTTTATGTTGTATTTATCCAATGCTGTTTTTGTTTCAAGCCCTATTATCGACTGATGCAGCAATACATGATTAAGAACGCTCCCCAATACATACCTGCATTTTTCAGTTTTGATCGCTGCTTCAACAGCTTCGGAGATTGCGCACCCCAGCGAGCCTCCTGTATTTGGATCAGCAGCCAATATCTTCCTGCCTGATTCTGTTGTATTTGAAGGGGAAGGAATAACTTTTGCCCCATAGGTTTCCATAACAGCTTTGCGGTAAGGTTTCTGTTCCGAGCTGACCTTTACCATATATACTGTCAGGTCAAGACCGTAAAAAGCACAAGCCATTGCCAATGCAGTTCCCCACTGTCCTGCTCCAGTTTCTGTTGTTAAACTTTTTAACCCTTCCTCTTTTGCATAAAAGGTCTGTGGCCCTGCAGAGTTTAGTTTATGGCTTCCGGAGGTGTTTGTTCCCTCAAACTTATAGTAAATTTCCGCAGGTGTTCTCAGTTCCTTTTCCAGATAATAAGCGCGGATCAATGCCGATGGTCTATATGCCCTGTAAAAATTCTGGATCCCTTCCGGTATGGGAATAAGTTTGGTATTGTCGTCAAGTTCCTGTTTTACAGCCTCTTTACAGAAAATTGGTTCCATATCAGCATTTACAACTGGCTTTAAAGTTCCGGGGTGTAAAATTGGATCTGGCTTCTCTTTCATGTCTGCACGCAAGTTATACCAATATCTGGGCATCTCGTCTTCGTTTAGATAAATACGAGTTGGAATTTTTTGTGTCATTTTTTGTCTCCTTTAAAAATATTTATGCAATCTATCGCGTTTCTTTATACAGAAACGCTTCTACATATAGAAACATACTGGAATAAAAAGTTTTTGTCAATAAATTTTTTAAAAATATTTTAAAAAAAATAAAATTTAAATAATGATAAAACTTAATAAAAAATAGTAGAATTTTACCATAATTATTGAAATTACCTGATTAAATCCCATTTTTATCTGTTTTCTGTACTCTTATGCAATCGATCTATTTTTATTAACCAGACTTTTCCCCGGCAAATAGAAAAATATCACTAAAAATTAACAATTTACTATCAATCCTTACCACTATATAATTTTGTTTATGGAGGGGACTTCAATGATGCGAGATGCAAATCAAACGATCGGTAATTTGATCGATAAACAAGGGATTTCTTTTATCAGCTCTGTGGGTAGCGATGGATTTCCGAATACTAAAGCTATGTTGCCTCCCAGAAAGAGGGAAGGGATCAAGACTTTTTATTTTACCACCAACACATCTTCCATGAGAGTGTCTCACTATAGGAAAAATCCAAAAGCATGCATCTATTTTTACGACAAGCGGTTTTTCAGGGGTGTTATGCTAAAGGGGTCTATGGAAGTTTTGGAAGATTCTGCAACCAAAAAAATGATTTGGAAAGAGGGCGATACTATGTATTACTCTAAAGGGGTCACAGACCCTGATTATTGTGTGTTAAGATTTACTGCGCAGAGAGGCAGGTATTATACAAATTTTAGTTCAGAAGATTTTGCTATTGAATAATCTTATCAGACAAGAGGAAATATAATGATGATCATCCGGAAAGCAACAAAAGCTGATGCAGAAGCTCTGCACGACTTGTACTTTAACCACCTTACAGAGAATCCTACGAAAGAACAGCAGGATATGGCTCTTTGGCAAGAGAAACTTAACAGGTTTGAAAATGATAGATTTTATAATCTGCTGGTAGGAGAAGTTGATGGCAAGGTTGTATCATCTGTGACAGTGGTTGTTATCGAAAACCTCACCAAGAATTTGCGGCCCTATGCTTTGATTGAAAATGTTGTCACCCATGCTGATCATAGGGGCAAACATTACGCGAGTAAGCTTGTGAACAGAGCAGTTGAGATAGCTGTGGAGTTTGGATGTTCCAAAGTTATGTTGCTGACTGGTTCAAAAAAAGATAGTACCTTGAAGTTTTATGAAAATTGCGGATTCAACAGGCAGGAAAAGACAGCTTTTATAAAGCGGCTTTAGGTGTATATCGAGTCAAACAGGGAGTTTTTTATGGATAAAAAATATATTTGCTATTGCGGTCTTTACTGCGGTAATTGCGCGGTTAAAGAAAAAGTCGCTCCTGCGGCAAAGGTCTTATACAATGAAATGAAAACAGCAGGATTTGAAGATTTTATAAAATATATTCCCAATGGAGATGGTTTTTGGTCCTTTCTAAAAGATATGGCGGAGAAAGGAACATGCACATCGTGCCAGGAGGGGAGCGGCAATCCTGGTTGTGCGGTAAGAGTATGTGCAAAAGAAAAAGGTATTGAAACATGTACGTTGTGCGTTAGTTACCCTTGTAAGATTTTTAATGATTTTTTTAAAGGATACCCATTGCTTAAACAAGACAATGCTTTGCTTCGCGAAAAAGGATTGGAGGAATGGGCAAAACTTCAGGATGAGCGTCATGCAAATGGATTTGTGTATCAGGCTGACAAAAAATGATTATAACCTGGCGGAATCCACTCTAGAGGGGAGTATTGGATATAAAAGGAGAAGATGTGAAATATACAGATGAACAATTAGATGATGGTGTTAAAAATAATATTTTTACAAATGAGCAGGTTAGCAAATTCAGGGAATATATAAAAAACTGCAATAATCAAATTACAAGATTTCATAAAGTCCTTTACTACGGCGGCGCATTATTGATCATATCTGCAATGACATGGTTAATGAAATCAAGTTGGGACAGGTTTGGAGCATTAGGTATTTCTTTTATTTCAGCAGCATATATTGTTGTATTTTTGATTGCCGGATATTTTGTGTTTTTTAAAAAGAATCTGGAAGTAGCAGGAGGATTATTATTTGCAATTCCAATAGCAGTAACTCCGCTTTTTGTTTTCTCAATACTGCGAATTTTTGAGTTTTGGCCTGACTCCTGGGCATATGATGATTACTATGTATGGGTAAAGGGGAAATGGATAGTGCTTGAGTTAAGTGCTATTTTAGTTGCTTTGCCAATTCTTATAAAAACAAAATTTCCTTTCCATGTTTTTCTTATAGCAGGTTCATTATGGTTTTTCTCAATGGATATAGTGCCAATAATTTATAAAACAACACAAATCACCTGGACTCAACGCGCTTTTATTTCGCAAATATTTGGTTTGTGTATGATAGGCATTGGTTATTTTACAGATGTAAAGTTTAAAAAAGATTATGCATTTTGGATTTATCTTTTTGGGCTAATAACACTCGTATCGGGCTTGTCAGTATTCTATAATGCTAATATTTTTAAATTTATTTTATTTGGGATCGCGAATATTCTTTTAATATTATTCTCACTATTTATTAATCGAAATGTGTTTTTGGTTTTTGGTGCTATTGGGATAATAGAATTTTTGAGCAGACTCTCGTGGAAATTCTTTGAAAGTTCTCTCTATTTCCCGTTTGCTCTTACATTAATTGGGCTGTTATTAATTTTCTCAGGAATATTTTTTCAGAAAAACAAAAAGAAGATTGAGGAAAATATTGTAAATAAATTACCACGATTTATATTGGATTTAAGGCCCAAGAGGTATTTGTAATTAGTTGGATTTATTCTATCGAAATCTCTGTGTCAAAACTTGTTTTATTCATCTTTTGCGCGAAAGCCAATAGTTTTGGTCTTTTTGGGTTGTTCTATTAAATTGTTTAGAGCAATAATGATTTGTTTTATTGTTTCATCATATTCTGAAAATTTATTATCATTGTTTTCGATATGAAGCATAAGGAGTTTATGCAGTTCCCCAATTTTTATGCCGTTTAATGTTTGGTCCAATGCGTATTTCCTTAGTTTATCAAAGACCCTTATTATTTGTATGCTCATATTAATTGCTTTTGTTGAATTAAGTACATTAGAGAGCATAAGGATACCATGTTCAGTAAAAGCATAAGGATTGAATCGCACTTTAGAAATATATTCATTTGCGGTCACAAATTGTGACCGCAAAATATTCCATTCATCTTGTGTTAATTGAAACATAAAATCAGAAGGGAAACGATCAGTATTTCGCTTTACAGTCTGGTTCATAACTTTTAATTCAACTCCATACAAGCTAGCTAAATCACGGTCTAGCATAACTTTATGTCCGCGAATTTCATATATCATATTTTGAATAGGCATCACTTTGATTTCTTCCACTTGAGACCTTCGCTTTATATACATGCAGAAATATGTTTTTGATTCAACTTTTTTATTTGGAAATGGATTGCTTCGCAATTTTGCAACGGAATGACAGGATTCGAGTGCTAGGAATTTTCCCGAATAAATTTGTGGAACAAAAGTAAATCTATTCATAAACTCTCGGGATTAACTTCGTTATCCCTTAAGTATTCAATCACGGTTTCAGCTACTTTCAGTGGGAGCTTGGCTCTTTCCGACAGCGAGTAACTATCGCTGTTCTTTATATTGTCCACACTACCGAACTCCATCAGTATTTTTTTGCTCCGCTCTGCGCCTATGCCCGGTATCTCTTCAAGCAAGGAAAAAGAAAGCTCTTTCTTCCTCATGTTTTTATTGAAAGTTGTAGCAAACCTGTGAGCCTCATCCCGCACATGCTGCAATATCCGCAAAGGTAAAGTCCCTTCCTCAAGTTTCACAGGCTCATCATTATCAGGAGTAAATAAAAGTTCTTCCTGCTTTGCAAGGGAAGCTACATTAACATCATTGATATCAAGTGCTTCAAGAACACCCTTTGCTGCATTAAGCTGCCCTTTTCCACCATCTATCAAAATAAGATCTGGCATTGGAAGTTGCTCATTTTTAAGTCGTGTATATCTTCTGGCAACAGCTTCTCTTATCGAAGCATAATCATCAACCATCCTGTCCTGCAAACTCTTTATCTTAAAAACCCTGTACTCGGGTTTATCAGGTTTCCCATTATAAAAAGAGACCATGGAAGAAACTGTGTTATGGCCATCAAGGTGCGCAATATCAAATCCTTCTATCCGCAACGGAATCTTGTTTAGTCCAAGAGACTCTTTGATTTTTTCAAGAGCATC
>WRCW01000117.1 GCA_009783755.1 Spirochaetaceae bacterium | reverse complement strand
CCTACCCTTCCACGAAGCTGATACAACTGAGATATTCCATACATATCTGCCCTGTCAATTATAATTGTATTGACATTTGGTATATCAATGCCATTTTCAATAATAGTCGTTGAAACAAGCACATGTATACCATAATGGATAAAACGGCGCATAACATCTTCGATTTCTTGCGCATCCATTCTTCCGTGAGCTGTTTCAACAATAATTTCCGGCATGAGTTTTTGCAAAAAAAGCCTTACACTATCAAGTGTTTCAATTTTATTATGAAGATAATAAACCTGACCTCCCCGGCTGACTTCTTTACGTATTGCATTTACAACTGTTTCTTCATTAAATTCCTGCACAGATGTCTCAATTGGCCTTCTGTTGTGAGGAGGAGTTTTTAGGACAGACATATCTCTTATTTTAAGCAGGGACATATGCAGTGTTCTGGGAATAGGGGTAGCAGAAAGAGTCAAACAATCAATTGAAGCTTTCATTTCCTTCATTCTTTCTTTATCTTTTACCCCAAAGCGCTGTTCTTCATCAGTGATCATCAAGCCAAGATTTTTAAACTCAACATCTTTCTGCAGCAGTCTGTGTGTTCCAATGGCAATATCAATATTGCCATCTTTTAAATTCTTTATAATTTTATTCTGATCTCTTTTGGAAACAAACCGCGAAAGCATTGCGATATTTATTGGATAACCTTTAAATCTCTCTTTAAAATTTTCAAAATGCTGGTCAACGAGTATTGTTGTAGGGGCAAGATAAGCAACCTGTTTTCCTGCAGAAGCTGCTTTAAAAGAAGCCCTCATTGCAACTTCTGTTTTCCCATACCCTACATCTCCGCATAAAAGCCTGTCCATTGGCATCGGGCTTTCCATGTCAGCCTTTATTTCATTTACAGATATAAGCTGATCTTCTGTCTCTTCAAAAGGAAAAGCAGCTTCAAATTCAACCTGCCATTCATTATCTTTTGGAAAAGCAAACCCTTTAGCGCTCTTTCGCTTTGAATAGATAGTTATAAGTTTTTGGGCAATATCTTCAGCAGCCTGCTTAACCTTGTTTTTTCTGTTCTCCCATGATTTTCCTCCCAATCTGTCAAGGTGCGGAGTTCCCCCTTCGCTTCCTATATAGCGCTGGACAAGGTTAACCTGTTCTATTGGGATAAATATTTTTTCTTCCTCTGCATATTCAAGCTGAATATAGTCTCGTTCAGTTCCTGCTGCTTTTATCCTGTCTATTCCGAGAAATCTCCCTATTCCATAATTAACGTGAACTATATAATCTCCGGGGTTGAGTTCTATAAAAGAATCAATTGCCTGGCTTTTAGATTTTTTTACAGATAGCGGGATCCGTTTTTTTCTTCCAAATATTTCATTTTCATTTATTGCGATTATTTTTAATTTGGGCAGCACAAATCCGGAAGATACTGACGCAAAGATAACATTAACATCAAAATCTTTAAGAATATTCTCTATTCGCATCCGCTGATAATCTGAAGATGAAAATATATAAACAGAATATCCAGTATCAAGGAGTTTTTTTATCTCTTCTTTAAGATAATTGAAGTTACCAAAAAAAGATCGTCCTTGTTCATATCCAAACTTTATTCGCTCTCCATTCACAGGAGAGCTTTCCATTACGGGTATGATTATTTTTCTTTTTATAGTTTCTAAAACTGTTTTGTAGTCAGGAAAAATAACAGAAGGGTCTATAAGTTTTGCTCCGATGAGTACAGGGTTTCCACCAGCCTTTGCGCCTCTGTTGATCCCAACAGATTTATGGAGCTTAGAAAGCGATTCTGTTTCTTTTTTAAAGATATCGCTGTTTGAGTCAAGAATTTCGTTATCAACAAGAATAAGGGTTGAATCTTCTCCTGCATAATCAATTACCGTAGATTTTCTCTCAAAAGCATGCGGAAAAATATACTCTTCATCTGGTATTGTTTTAAAATTAAAAAGATGCTCCATTTGCTCTTTTGTTATTATTTTTTTATCATAAGCCTTTTTTATAAGTTCTTCTGTCCAGATGATTTCCCTGTTTGGATATAGTGTTATTTCATCAGTTTCCTCTGTAGAGTGCTGGTCTATTGGATCAAATAATTTTATGCTTTCTATTTTTTCAAACTCAAAAACAATTCTTACAGCTTCACCCATTCCCGGCATAAAAACATCGAGAACTTCCCCCCTTAAAGCAAATTCTCCTGGAATTGTTACTCTCGGAACCCGCAAATAACCTGCTTGCTCAAGTTTTATCCCAATATCTCCGGATGCTATTTTACCCCCTTTTCTAAAACTTATAAAAAATTGAGATAGAAAATCTTTATCCGGAAGATACGAAAGAAAAGTCTTCTGAGACATTGCAACAACTTTTTTATCCTCTTGATAGACTTTTCCAACAGTTGTTTTACCATCTTTTTTATTTACAGTTTTACCATCTGTATTGCCATCTTCTTTTCCAGATACTTTTCTTGATGATAAAAGCCTTACAAGAGTATTTATCCTTAAACCATAAATATAAGGGGAAGGCGCATCGCTGCTATATGGAAGGGTTTCCCATGAAGGAAAATATAAAATTTCATCACTGCATAATTTATAGTCATTATAAAAACTCTCTGCAGCTTTTTCTGTTGGAAATATAAATAAAAATGGTGCTTTTGAATATTTTGAGAGATCATTTGCTATTAATGCAAGGATAAAACCCTTTATATTATCCAAAATTAGGGGAAAACTCTTTTCTGTAAAGAGTTTTAACAAATCTTTATACTCTTTTGTCTTTTTAAGACCTTCCAATATTTTATTTATGAATAATGTTATCATTTTTTTATCCGAAAATTATAATAGTATCAGGTTCAATTTCAGGAGTAAACCTTTGAAAAAATATCTACTATTTTTATGTTTTTTACTCATCCTGTTGGCACCCCTTTTTTCAGCAACAGGAGATGTCACCTGTTCCATCAGGTATTACAATAAAAAAATATATTATGCAGGCGATAGCATTGATGTTCGTGTAGAACTATACAACAACAGCCCTAATAATTTCTCTTTTCAGACCACAGATCCCAAATATTTTAACACAATAATGGTATTCAAAGATATAACAGGGCGGGAATTAAAAGATAAATATAAAGTTACCAGAAAAATCGCTGCTGCTCAAACTGTTTATTACCGCAATATGCTTATCCAGCCAGGAGAAGTTTTTGCATTTAATATCCCTTTAAATGATGTACTTGATATTTCAGAACCTGGTATTTATTTTATTCAGCTTGAGTTTTTTCCTGATTTATATGATAGCAGATCAATTAAATCAAACATATTGGACCTTTCTATAAGACCTAATCTGGGTATAAACGAAGTACAGAAGATTATTGACCAGGAAACAGGAGAAATTCTTAAAAGAGAGAGAAAAGCTCCGGATGAAGTTGTAAAATATACAATAGAAGCGCTTCAGAAGAGTGAATTCAATAAATATTTTCTATATCTTGATCTTGAAAACATAATGCTTAAATCTCAGGATAGAATGGAAAGATATAACAGGCTCTCTGATATTGATAGGAGCAAATTTCTTGATGAATATAAGCAGATGCTTATAAAAAATATGCTGGTAGATCAAGGAACAGCTACTCCTGAGTCAATAATTTATCGTCCATTTGCTTACAATATTATCAAAACATGGTATACTGAGCAAAATGCAGAAGTCACTGTTATGCAAAAATTCAAATATGAACAGCTTACAGAGATAAAAGAATATACCTATAAATTGAGAAAAAATGATACTATTTGGGTAATTTATGACTATCTTGTTATGAATAAAGGGACTGAATGAAGATACTTGTTATAGCGGAAAATGAAGCGACAATAACAACAATAAAAAAACACCTCGCCCCACTTGGTTTTGATTTTATATTTTATTCAAATCCAGTTAAGGCAATGGATAATATCTCTGAAATTGCCCCTGAAATGGTCATTTTTAGTGCAGAAGACTATCCCAGACATTGGAAACCTTTCCTGGTAGTTCTCAGAGCATATTTTTCTCACACAGAAAGTATTTTTATACTTCTTAAAACAGCTCTTTTTTCGCAGGAAGATGCTGAAAAAGCTGCTTATCTTAAAGTAAACGGACTTGTGGATGAAGATGTATCAGAATCTGTTTTAGTAGATAGCATGAAAGGGATTTTTTCACGCCATCTTTTCCCAAAAGAATCAAGAAGGAATAAAAGATATTTTGTACTTAATTCAGATAAAGTAAGTTTTATTTTTAACCATCCGGAGACAATGGAACTTGTTACAGGAAAAGTAATTGAAATTTCCATGACCGGAATAACAGTTTCTATTCTTGAAAAAATAACTTATTCTCTCCCGCGCGGAAGCACTATACAATATTGTTCTATAAAAATCGAAGATAAAATTATTACAACAGACTGTATTGTTTTCAGAAGCGACTTATACACAACACTGCTTTTTAAAGATATGGAAGAAGATGATATTGAATATATCGAAAACTATTTTGAAAAAAAAGCAGCAGAACAGCGTGCAGTTAATCAATAATTATTCTTTTTTAAAAAATGGATGAAAAACCAATAAGAAAAACTCCTACACCTCTTTTTTTTGAACTTCCTGCAGAAAATGAAGTACAAAATGAAAAAACCGGAAAATGTATACTCTGCCCAAATAACTGTATTATTAAAGCCCAAAAATTTGGTAAATGCCGTATAAGAGGTTTTGACAGTAATTTAAAGCCCATAATCCCATTTGCAGGTAAAATATCTGGTCTTGCAGTAGATCCTATTGAAAAAAAACCACTCTACCACTTTTATCCACGATCACAGATATTATCTGTAGGGTTTTACAGTTGCAATCTCTCCTGCCCTTTTTGTCAAAATTATCATATATCCACAAAAGTAGATCAAAATGCAAAAACAATATCTCCTGAAGAGATGGCTGAAATAACAGTTTCTTCAGATACAATAGGGCTTGCATACACCTATTCTGAGCCCATGATACATATTGAATGGATAAAAGAGACAGCAAAGTTACTCAGAAGCAAAAATCTTAAAAATGTCCTTGTTACAAATGGATATATAAATAAAGAAGCTGGAGAATCCATTCTTGAAAATATTGATGCATTAAATATTGATTTAAAATCTTTTGATGAAAATTTTTATACCAATGAACTTGGCGCTAGACTTGATACAATAAAGGATTTTATAAGACTTGCTGACTCAAAAGCACATGTAGAAGTTACAACCCTTGTAATTCCTGGCAAAAATGATAGTGAAAAAGAAATTGAGATGATCGCTTCTTTTATTGCTTCAGTAAATAGTTCTATTCCGTTTCATTTATCTTGTTATTATCCTACATATAAGTATTCTATAGAGAGAACAAACCCTGTAAAAGTGATAAATCTTTCAGCAATTGCATCAAAATATCTTGAATATGTATATGTTGGTAATACAGTACTTGCTGAAAATAGTACAAAATGCCCTTCTTGCGGCAATCTTATTGTAAAAAGAACCGGATATAAGATAGAAATTATGTCATCTTTCAGCGATAAGACGTTAGACAGTAAAATTTGCTCTAATTGTGGTAGCAAATTAAATTTAATCTTATAAAATTCATTAATAATTACAGAAATGATCAAAACACATAATAGCTCGTAAAAAATAAAACCACATAGGTATTGACAATTTTTTTTAATTTAGATATTTTTATTTTTGCATTCCCCTGTAGCTCAGTCGGTAGAGCAGATGGCTGTTAACCATCGGGTCGGCAGTTCGAGTCTGTCCGGGGGAGCTTTTAAGGCCATCAATTGATGGTCTTTTTTTATTTTAATTGGCTTATTATGATTTTAAATAACTCTATTTACCTTTCCATATTGCGAATGCAATTGCACAACAAACTATTACAATAAAAATACGTCTTGTTGGAGTCATTTTATTTCTTCAACTCTTTCAAAGAAACTTTTTTTCATTAATTTCACCTGATTTCAATTATCTGTCTCAGGAATAATAGCCTTAATGCATTAATAGTCAAGGAAATAACTTTAATCAGTAGTATTAGCCTTTTAAAAGTTGGACAAGCAAGTTGCGTTTATTTTCTTTCTCTGATATACCGAGCTTGCGGTAAATCCCTGACAAGCAGGTTTTTACGCGGCTTTCAGAGAGAAAGATTTTGTCTGCAATTTCTTTGTTATAAAGCCCTTTTGCAGCAAGCAATGCTACGATGAGTTCCTTTTCAGTAAGGATTGAAGTGCTGGATGAATCCTTTGGGCTCTTTTTTTTGCGTGTTTTT
>WRCW01000116.1 GCA_009783755.1 Spirochaetaceae bacterium | reverse complement strand
CTTAATACCTCTGAACCATATTTTTCAAGATACTCCTTTAATATACCATGTTTGTGGCAATATTTAATAGCCTCTTTTATTCCTTCTTCCAGATTATTCATTTTTTCCCTATACTCATAAATCTTGGCCATAAATGCGCTGTATTCATGTAATTTTGAACATCGCTTAACTATTTCTTCATTCCTACCTTCGTTAATGTTTATTACTTTCACTTCCAGTTCCAATAAAGGGTACTTTTTTTCAGGTAGTCCTATGTCTTGCGGTTTTTCAAAGAGTTGAGATAATCGTAATACAACATTATCAGGGAATAAATCCTGTCCATTATATAAAACAAAAAATTCAGGCCAAGGAATTGATAATGGTTTCTCTGAGTAAATATTTTTTCCTTTAACCATCCTTTCATAAATTTCAGAAATATACATAAGCAAACGAAGGGTTATATTTGGACCAATAGTACTTTGATGTTCTAAAAGAACAATAAGTTTCCCGCCAATTTCAAAAGAAATATCATTATATATTCCCATTATCAAAGCATTTTCCAGTGTGTTAATGGAAACAGGTATATTCGCGGGTAGAGTAACACCTTCCAGAGCGCAGTACAACTCCCTGAGTAATTCAGGGTCGTTGAATAGTGTTGTGAAAACACTGTCCTTGTATTTATTGTTTATATTCATAAGATCCTCTGTCTATATACTGTGAGGGTATATATTTTACTTCAGCGAATGAGATTTTTTTAAAATATTTTTTTGTTTTCTACGATCTCTGTGTTCTATGTGTAAAGCATTTTCAGGATAAAACCACAATGTTATATGATAACTCAGTTCTTCGAGTACTTCTCCAATGGTGGGTAAATTGCTCAGGATATCATTATGTACTTATCTTTTTTCTCAATATTCCAATTTCTCGGAAAAAGAAAAATGCTGTTACTATTGTCGCAAGAAGATCTGATGCTGCTATTGAAAGCCAGATACCGTTGAGTTGGAAAAATATCGGAAGAATATATGCCAGGGGAATAAGAAAAATAAGCTGTCTTGAAATAGTCATGATTATTGAAAGTGCTGGTTTTCCTATAGCCTGAAACATTCCCGAGGCAGCTATCTGAAAACCCACCAGGCAGCTCATTGAAAAGAAAATCTTTATGGCAACAACCCCTTTATCAAGAATCTCATTTGATTGTTTGCCAAATGCAAGAAGTATCTGTGCAGGAAATAACCGTGTTATTATAAAACCAGTTGTCATAATAACTGTGGCCGCGGCAATTGCAACATAAACTGTATGTATAACTCTTTCAAATTTTTTTGCACCATAGTTATACCCCATTATAGGCATGCTCCCCTGGTTTATCCCAAGAATAGGCATAAAAATAATTTGCATAAATGAAAAAATCATTCCCATTAATGAAAGAGCTACATCGCCTCCGTATTTCTGGAGCTGATTGTTTAACAAAGCATTTGTAAGGCTTGTTAATAGCTGTATAGAAAATTGGGCAAGTCCTATAGAGATAATTACTTTTACAATTTCAAATGCTGGAATAAGATTTTTTATTTTAATTTTGATATAACTTTTTTTCCCAAAAAGATATAAAAAAACTATTATACCAGTTACTGTCTGACTTATAACAGTTGCAACAGCAACACCTTTTATGCCCCATTTGAAAATAAATATAAATATATAATCAAGTATTATATTAAGAACTCCGCCTGCAACCATTGAAAGCATTGCTGTTTTTGCTTTTCCCTGTGCTCGAACAAAGTTATTCATTGCATAAGCGCTTGAATTAATTACTGAGCCTGCGATCACTATTCTTGTATAGTCAAGAGAAAGCTGTAGTATTTTTTCACTTGCTCCAAATAAAGATAATATTTTTGGAGCAAATATCTGTGTTATTATAGTAAGAAATAAAGTTGTTACTGTTAAAAGAAAAAGCGTACCGGCAATAATTTTTTCTGCTTTTATATTATTTTTTTCTCCAAGCGCAATTGAAAAAGCTGCAGAACCTCCAATTCCAAAAAGCATTCCAAAAGCTATAAATATAAGCAAAAGAGGAAAACTTGCTGTAAGCGCTGATATCCCATCGATCCCAACGCTGCTGTATCCAATAAAAACCCTGGCTGCAATATTATAAAGCGCTTGTATACCCATACCCACAATTGCAGGGATGGAATAACGCATAAGGAGTCTTGGTATTTTATCTTGTTCGAGATGTAATATTTTGTCCATAATTCTTTAACTATTTTACAATGATAGATAATAGAAGGATAAAAATTATAAATCAAGTAATATGCATATATATTGAAATTTTAAGCAAGATGATTTTTTGTGAAAAATAAAAAAGATTATTAAAATTGCCAAACTATGATTTATGTATGATAATTATAATAATAAGGAAAATGATAATGTTGGTTCTTGTATTTTATGTTCCGGAAACTCATCTTGATAAAGTAAAAGAAGCTCTTTTTAATGCTGGAGCAGGTAAAATTGGAAAATACAGTAAATGTTGCTGGCAGGTTAGGGGAGAAGGGCAATTTATGCCTGAAGAGGGGAGTGTTCCATATATTGGTGCAAAAGGAGATATTTCAAAAGTTAGCGAATACAGGGTAGAGATGGTTTGCAGAAATGAAGATGCGGAAAAAATAAAAAAAGCTCTCCTTGAAGTTCATCCTTATGAAATGCCTGCATATCATTTTCTTGAAACAAAAGATGTTTAGAGCCAGCCTGCGCAGGTATGAATGTCCCTCAAGCGAGGGACACCATGTAAAATTTATTTCAGATTTCAAGAGATTTCATTGCTGTCATATATTCTCTTAAAACTTTTCCTATTTTCTCAACTCCTGTAGATTCTATTTCTTTATTTACTTCTATAAGCTTAACATTATCAACGCCATTATCCTCTAGCTGTAATCCTTTGCCTATAACATCTGCATCTATTTTCTGCATAAAATCTTTGAGCAGGGGAATGCATCTTTTTGAAAAAAGGTAGTTTCCATATTCTGCAGTATCTGAAATTACAACATTCATTTCATAAAGTTTTTTTCTTGCTATTGTGTTTGCAATAAGCGGAACTTCGTGAAGAGACTCATAATATGCAGACTCTGGTTTTATCCCTGCAGATACCATGACATCAAAAGCAAGCTCTACTCCAGCTTTTATAAAAGCTATCATCAGAATACCTTTATCAAAATATTCCTGCTCGCTTATTTTCTCTGAAGTTGCTTTCGTAGTTTCAAACTGTGTTTTGTTTGTTTCTTCTCTCCATGTAAGAAGGTCTTTGTCATTATTTGCCCAGTCTGCCATCATTTTTGAAGAAAATTCACCGCTTAAAATATCATCCATATGTTGTCTGAAAAGAGGAGTCATAATTTCCTTAAGCTCTTTTGAAAATCTGTTTGCAATTATTTTTGCTGGATTGGAAAGCCTGTCCATCATATTTGTAATACCGCCATGCTTTAGAGCTTCTGTAACTGTTTCCCAGCCGTATTGAACAAGCTTTGATGCATAAGAAGGTTCGATCCCTTTCTGTATCATTTTATCAAAACAGAGCAGAGAACCTGCTTGTAACATTCCGCATAATATTGTCTGCTCTCCCATAAGATCTGATTTTACTTCTGCCACAAAAGATGATTGAAGTACTCCAGCTTTATCTGCCCCTGTTCCTGCTGCATAAGCTTTAGCAATTTCAAGTCCATCTCCATTTGGATCATTATCCTTGTGGACAGCAATAAGGGTAGGGACTCCGAATCCTCTTTTATACTCTTCTCGTAGTTCTGTTCCCGGAGATTTTGGAGCAACCATTATAACTGTAATATCTTTGCGTATTTTTATACCCTCTTCTACTATATTAAAACCATGTGAGTAGGAAAGAGCTGAATTATTTTTCATAAGCGACATTACTTCGGTTACAACACTTGTGTGTTGTTTATCAGGAGTAAGATTGCATACAAGATCTGCACCTGGAATCATCTCCTGGTATGTTCCAACCTTAAATCCATTTTCTGTCGCATTTTTCCATGATTGCCTTTTTGTATCAATAGAGCTTTTTCTTAAAGCATATGAGACATCAAGTCCGCTGTCGCGAAGGTTAAGCCCCTGATTAAGCCCCTGAGCTCCGCAGCCAACAATTACAATTTTTTTACCTTTAAGTTTTTCAACTCCATTGAATTCAGATTTATCCATAAACCTGCATTGAGCAAGTTCCTCAATTTTTTGCCTGAACGACAATGAGTTAAAATAGTTCATACTGATTAGCCTCCTTAAATACCTTGACACAATAACTTTTAAAGTATAGTGTGTCAAACGCTTTTAATTACAAATAATTATTGCTATTTTTTCAATAATTACAAGTGTTGTTTTTGTGAATATTCTGCAACTTGAACAATGTTTAGACATATGGAAACCCAGGTGCAGGTTTCTGGTAACGAAGTTATAACGAAGGTATATTGGCAATGGTAAGCCTTGGCTGCGAGATAGAATTTGTGGAGGCTTCATCTTTTGATAAAACTTGAAAATATTTCTTATAAAATAGATGGCAGGAAGCTGCTTGATGATATTACTATTGATTTTCTAAATGGATGCTGGGCAATCACCGGGGCTAATGGAAGCGGAAAATCGATCCTTGCAATGATAATAGCAGGAATCCTAAAACCCTATTCAGGCACACTTGTTTCTGATGAAAAAGTTGGTTACGCATCATTTGAGCTACAACAAGAAATAATGGCTGAAGAAAGAAAAAAAGATAACTCGCGGTTTATGCATGGTTCTGTTGATCCGGGAACTCTTGTAAAAGATTTTTTAGCAGAAGATTTTAAGGCTTCTAACAATCCTCATTTTGATAAATATAAACTTATGTTTGATCTTGAAAGAATAATGGAAAGGGGACTTCGGTTCCTTTCTACAGGAGAATTCAGAAAAGTCCTTTTATGCAAAGCACTATCCAGAGGTCCTGATGCTTTAATAATAGATGACCCCTTTGATGGACTTGATCTATTATCAAGAGAAAATCTCAACAATCTTATAATGGATTTAATAAAATCCAGAGAAAGAATATTTATTGTTACTTCAAGGCATAATGAAATTCCCAATGGGATAGAAAATGTTCTTTATCTTAATGAAAGGAAAATAGCATATGCAGGCTCTATCCATTCAGATAATTATTTAAAACTATTACACACTGGTAAAGGGAAAAACTCTGTTACTCTTTTGGACAATATCAATGAAGATAGATCTCCTGACTCCATTCCAATAGAAGAAAAAAATACAAAGCTACCAGATAATCTGCCGCATTCCCAAAGAGAAAATGTAGTTTTAATGAAAAATACCTCTGTAGCATATGATGGAATAAAAATAATTTCAAATATAAATTGGGATGTAAGAAAAGGGGATCGCTGGAAAATAACAGGCCCTAATGGCTGCGGTAAGTCAACTCTCATGAGTCTTATAACTGGTGATAATCCAAAAGCATATTTAAACGACATCTCTCTCTTTGGGAAAAAGAGGGGAAGCGGAGAAAGTATTTGGGATATCAAAAAAAGAATAGGTTTTGTCTCAGGCGATCTTCAAATGAATTTCAGGATACGAACAAATGTCTTAGATACAGTGTTGTCTGGTTTTTTTGATTCAATAGGGCTCTATAATAATGTAACAGGCTTCCAGATGGAGGAAGCATTAAAATGGATTAAGGCAACATCACTTGTTGTTAAAAAAAATGTATTGTTTGAAGAGCTGTCGTATGGAGAAAAAAGGTTAGTTCTTATAATAAGAGCATTTATAAAAAAACCTGAACTTTTGATTCTTGATGAACCTTGTCAGGGACTCGACGAAGCAAATACAATAAGTGTAATAAATCTGATTAATATGATTTCTGAAAATACTGATACTACTATAATTTTTATATCGCATGATACAAATTTATTGCCAAAAGGATTTGATAAACATCTCTCTTTTTGCCCGTATCCGGATGGAGGATATACTGCCTCTTCTGTATAAATATCAGAATAAGATATTTATAATAGTGATCGAAAAAGCTGCTCCAGTAAAAATAGAAAGGCATAACGGAGCTATCTGCATAGTTGCTTTCAATAAATCAGTTTTAAAATATTTATTTGTGACAATATTGCAGACATGCACTGGAGAGAGAAGCTGACCTATATGCCCGCTTGCATATGCAAGAACAACTGTGGATAACAAAGTAGCTAAAGCAGGATCTTTTCCAAGCAAACTGACTATAATCGGAAAACTTGTTCCAACAAACCCAAAAGCAACTCCTGTTGCCAAACCGCTTGCTAAAGGAAGTATAATAGTAAGCAATAATATCGGAATGCCTGCAGAGGAAAGTTCATCT
>WRCW01000115.1 GCA_009783755.1 Spirochaetaceae bacterium | reverse complement strand
GAGAGAGAGAGAGAGAGAGAGAGAGAGAGAGCAATTTTTGTGCCAAGTAGCTTAAATTCAAAGAAATATTTTTAAATTTTACATATTTATTTTGTAAAACCATGCTCTGCATAACAAATAATAATTTGTATTTTTAATTTATTCAAGTAATTATTATAGCAAAAAAAAAGCCTTGTATTTTATCAGTTCTAGAACATTAACTATCTCCAAATAAAAAATGAATTAAAAACATACTTCTGCATGTATGTAGGACGGAGGCTCACAAATGGAAGAAAGTAAAACAACGCCTATTCAAAGTATGATATATGAAATTCGAGGACATAAAGTTATGCTCGACAGTGATTTAGGACAATTATATGGAGTTGAATTAAAAGTTATGAACCAGACTGTAAAACGAAATACTGTTCTTTTCCCTTCTGATTTTATGTTTCAATTAACATAAGATGAATGGAATATTTTGCGGTCACAATTTGTGACCGCAGATGAATATATTTCTAAAGTTCGATTCAATCCTTATGCTTTTACTGAACATGGCATCCTTATGCTCTCTAATGTACTTAATTCAACAAGAGCAATTATTATGAGTATACAAATAATAAGGGTCTTTGATAAATTAAGGAAATATGCATTGGACCAAGAATTAAAAGGCATACGAATTGAGGAACTTCATAAACTCCTCATGCTTCATATCGAAAACAATGATTATAAATTTTCAGAATATGATGAAACAATCAACACGCCTCGTCTGACGAGGTGTGTTGGTTCCGAGAGGTAAAGATTGTATGTGAGTTAGCGTATCAACAAAAATATCCAAAACATTATTTACATTAAAACATACTGACTGGCTTGGTATGCTACGCTAACTCACAAACGGAATAAAGCAGATAATTATTGCCCTAAACAATTTAATAGAACAACCCAAAAAAACCAAAACAATTGGCTTTCGCACAAATGATGATTAACAGAAGTTTTGATACAGAAATTATCTAAAAGTTGCAATATTCTAAAAACATCCAAACCATAAATCTTAAAAATATGTTTGAAGCAAGCAGGATATTCATGATGTATATAATTATTATGCAGACAAATAGAAAATTTAAAGATAGTGTATTCACTTCTCTATTCAGTACCCCAGATGTATTAAGAGAATTATACTGCGCTCTTAAAGGCATATCTCTTCCCAATGATATTCCGGTCTCCATCAACACACTTGAAAATGTTTTATTCATGGATACTTACAATGATATCTCTTTCGAAATAGGAGGGAAGCTTGTCATTTTAATTGAACATCAAAGTACTATTAACCCGAATATGGCATTCAGACTATTTCTTTACATAGCCCGAGTACTAGAAAAGAGAATCGAAGGGAGAACCTTGTATTCAAGAAAACCTATTTCCATCCCCTGGCCCGAATTTTTTGTATTATATAATGGCAAGGATATTTTTCCTGATAAACATATTTACAAACTATCTGATCTTTTTGAAAAACCCAATTTCATGGAAAATGATAACCCTTTGCTGGAACTGGAAGTAAAAGTCCTCAATATCAATGAAGGAAGAAATAAAGAAATTATTAATCGTTCTAAAAAACTTTCAGAATACTGTGTATTTATAACAAAAATACATGAATATTGGAAAGAATTAGGCGACCTGGAAGAAGGAATAAAAAGGGCTATAAAATATTGCCAAAGTTATGATATACTAACTGAGTACCTTAAAACTCATGGGTCGGAGGTTCTTAATATGATACTGACTGAATGGAATACTGAAGACGCAATTGCTTTTGCCCGCAAGGAAGAACGAGAAGAAGGGCGCGCCGAAGGACGTGTTGTTGGTCGAGAAGAGGGTCGTATTGATGGCTTAGAAGAAGGTCGTGAAGAAGGCCGAGAAAAAGCTTTTCGGGACAAGCTCCAGACAGTGGCTAATTTAAAAAAACTTGGCGTTTCCATAGAAATTATTTCTCAGGCCACAAGCCTTTCTGTAGATGAAATTATTAAAATATAGATATTATCTTTTTAAAAGCAATACAACAACTTTATTTTATTGATAAAAACCTCGACCAAAAAAATATTCATTTCAAAATTGGAGGTTCTTAATATGATACTAACTGATAGGTCTACCTTTGTTCCATAATTTATATGGGATGTGGCATACGTGCCACTGCCCCGCGTAACCATAATAGCGGCATCCGTGCCGCAGCGCGGGGATACGGCATCCATGCCTAACTATTGGCGCACCAGCCGAAAGCCAACGTTGTAGTACCAGCCCCACGGCTCATCGAGATTCCGAAAGCCCGAACGAGCGTCCTGACCGGGACTGCCCCAACAACCACCCCGACTCACACGGTAGGCGCCATAGCTCATATTAAGCGTCCCAGGTCCTTTGTAATCTGTAACTGCTCCGCCATAATCATCATACCAGTCCCAACACCATTCAAATACATTCCCATGTTTGTCATATAATCCCCAAGCATTAGCTGTCTTTTTTCCTACTTCATGGGTCATACTGACTGAATTAACATCATACCACATATAATCAGGATTCGCTGTATTGCCATAACTATAGGCTGTTGTTGTCCCTCCCCTGCAGGCATACTCCCACTCTGCCTCTGTAGGTAATCTATAGCCATTTACAGTGGAGTTCATTGTTACGGCATCCCATGTTGCATCAGTGCTTGTTGTCGGTATAGTTCCCCACCCATCTGGATTGGTTGTCCCTGATATTGTATATACTGGGGTAAGTCCTTCTTCTATACTTAACTTATTGCAAAATACTATTACATCATACCAGCTTACCTGCTCAACAGGGCGTTTTCCCTGGTCTTCCCCACTGGCAGGATTATTATTAAAATAGCTTGGATTACTCCCCATTACTGTCTGGTACTTCTCCTGGGTTACAGCATACTTTGCCATGTAAAATCCTTTGGTTAGCTTTACTTGATGTTGAGCTTCATCCAGATAACTGCCAATTTCTGTATCAGGACTTCCCATGTTAAAGGTTCCAGGACGTATCCACTCAAACCCTGCAATTGGAGCTGGGGTGTCATCAGCGCCACCTCTTCCTTCCTTGGCATCCCTATCCTGCTTACCAAGGATATCTATCAACCATGGATTTTCGCATGAAATCAAAAAGAGGCTTAACAGGAGTATAACAATTCCTATGTATATCATTATTTTATCTTTCATAATAATTCCTTTTTCATACCTATAATAACAACCCATATTGCAATACCTAATGTACGAAACAACCTCAGCCATAAAAATAATAGACATACCACTAATTGTCAAGGAGATAAAATCTTGGCTTAAGGCGAAGCAGCTTTACAATTTGACAATCCTTATCATAAAAATTATAATGCAGATACCTTACCAATACTGTTTTTAAACAATATTGCAGACCAAGCTATTAAATTATCGGAGAACAGAATGGCTAAAACTCTTGCAGAAAAAATAATTGAAAATCACTTTGTTTCAGGGAGTTTAAAATCAACTGAAGAAGTAAATATAAAAATAGATCAGACATTGACTCAGGATGCCACAGGTACAATGGTCTACTTGCAGTTTGAAGCAATGGATATAAGCAGAGTAAAAACAGAACTTTCTGTATCATATATTGACCACAATACCCAGCAGGCAGATTTTAAAAATATGGATGATCATCAGTTTCTGCAAAGTTTTGCAAAAAAATATGGTGTTTTTTTCTCAAGACCCGGCAATGGGATATGTCACCAGGTGCATCTTGAAAGATTTGGAATACCTGGCAAAACACTTCTTGGTTCTGATTCCCACACCCCTACAGGAGGAGGGATTGGAATGCTTGCAATAGGGGCAGGAGGGCTTGATGTTGCATGCGCAATGGCAGGAGCACCATTCTCTTTTGTAATGCCTCATGTCATAGGAATACATCTTACAGGAAAGTTAAACCCAATGTGCAGTTCCAAAGATGTTATATTAAAGCTCCTGCAGCTTGAAACTGTAAAGGGGGGTGTGGATAAAGTGTATGAGTATTATGGCAAAGGTGTAGAAACTCTTACTGTTCCACAGAGAGCCACAATAACAAACATGGGTGCAGAACTTGGAGCTACAAGTTCCATCTTTCCATCAGATAACATAACAAAAGAATTCATGAAGCTACAGGGAAGAGAAAAAGAGTGGAGAGAACTTTCTGCAGATATTGATTGCAAATTTAGCAAAGTTATAGAGATAAATTTATCAGAAATAGAACCAATGATTGCAATGCCCCACATGCCTGACCTTGTTGTCCCTGTGCGCGAAATAGAGGGGAAGAAAATTGATCAAGCAGCTATTGGCTCTTGCACAAACTCATCCATAAATGACCTTGGAATAGCAGCAGATATACTTGATAATAAAACAGTAAATGAAAATGTATCGCTTGGAATAGCGCCAGGATCAAAACAGGTTTTTGAAAATGCAATAGATGCTGGAATAATAAAAAAACTTGTTAAGAGCGGTGCAAGAATACTTGAAAGTGCATGCGGCCCTTGCATAGGGATGGGGTTTGCCCCATCATCGGGCGGAGTTACTGTAAGAACATTTAACAGAAATTTCAAAGGGCGAAGCGGAACAAAAGATGGAGAGGTTTATCTTGCATCTCCTGAAACAGCAGCAGCAAGTGCTCTCTTTGGAGTTATTACAGATCCAAGAAAAATTAAAATAACTTCAAAAGATTATTCGGAATTCACAAAATCAGATGACTCCATGATCGTACCTCCTGCTTCTTCAATAGAAGCTAAAACTCTTGAAATCATAAGAGGCCCAAACATAAAACCATGCCCAAAAGCTTCTGTTGCAGAAAACAAATTCGAAGCAAAGATCATAATCAAAACAGAAGATAATATCACCACAGACCATATAATGCCTGCAGGAGCTAAGGTACTCCCATACAGATCAAATATTCCTGAAATAGCAAAATATACTTTTGAAGCAGTAGATCCTGGCTTTTATGAAAATGCAAAAAAAGCAGGAAAAGGGATAATTGTTGGCGGAGAAAATTATGGGCAGGGTTCCTCAAGGGAACATGCTGCACTTGCTCCAATGTATCTTGGAATCAAAGCTGTTGTAGTAAAAAGTTTTGCAAGGATACATAAAGCAAACCTTATCAATTTTGGCATAGCTCCCCTAACCTTTAAAAATAGTTCTGATTATGATACAATATCAAAAGATGATATAATATCTTTCCCATCATTTATTGATGATATTAAAAAAGGGAATGAGGTAAAAGCTATAAATAAAAAAACAGGCAAAGAGATGATATTCCTGCATGACCTTACAGCAAAATCAATAGATATACTTCTTGAAGGGGGAATGCTTAATTATACTAAAAAAATAGTATGATGCAGGAGAGCTGTGGCAAATCTTTCAAAGATACTTAATCATATTGATACAGATTATATAAAACCTCTAAGAGACCCTCTCTGGAACAATATTATGCTTTCAGATGGGATAAAAAAAATACTCTCCTCTTCTGTAATGCAGAAACTCAATAAAATAAAACAGCTTGGCCCTACTTATCTTGTTTATCCAGGAGCAACCCATACAAGATTAAATCACAGCATTGGTGTTTTTCATATTGCAAAAAGAATTCTTCGGGAGCTTGTTATATCCCCGCAGTGTCCTGATATAACGCTTGAAGGGGCTGTTTCATTTTTATGCGCAGCGTTGCTTCATGACCTCGGACACTTTCCATATGCGCATTCGCTAAAAGAACTTCCCCTTACTGATCATGAAGCTCTCACAGGAAGAATCATATTATCTCAGCCTCTTTATAATGAAATAAAAGAGAACTTAAAAATCGATCCCTCTTTTGTTGCAGCAATCGTAGATAAAAATATTAAAGAAAACATAACTGATGAAATTCTCTTTTTCAGAAACCTTCTTTCCGGAGTACTTGATCCAGATAAACTCGATTATCTTAACAGAGATGCATACTTTTGCGGAATTCCTTATGGAATACAGGATATAGATTTTATTATCAACAATATATTGCCGCATAAAGAAAAAGGTATTGCTGTTTATGAACAGGGGTTACTGGCAATAGAAAATATACTTTTTTCAAAATACTTAATGTATCGCGCTGTTTACTGGCATAAAACAATTCGCAGCGCAACTGCAATGGCAAAGAAAGCTCTTTTCTTGGGACTCAAGGATAATAAAATAGAGCCAAAAGAACTTTATGATCTTGATGATGAAACACTATTTTCAAATTATGGGGAAAGCGATTATAAACCTTTTTCACTTCTTAAAAATATTTCTGAAAGAAAATTATATAAAATGGTTTTGGAAATTCCTTTTAATAATGAAAATAAAAATCATAATCTTCTTACATCCCTTGATAAGAG
>WRCW01000114.1 GCA_009783755.1 Spirochaetaceae bacterium | reverse complement strand
GATATCTTCTCTTGCCTGATCTAATGTGATTCCTTTATTTTTTCTAAGCTCAAAATACTCTTTTGCATATTCTTCTAATTTTGGTGATTTTGATGGATTAATTAAAACAATTCTATCTACCAGTTTAACTCCAGCGCCATCTGCAACTTTCTTTATTTCATCTTCATTTCCAATAAGCGCAACTTCAGAAACAAGATTTTCATCAATAAGAATTTTAGCAGCGCTGATAATTCTTGAATCTTTTCCCTCAGGAAGAACCAGTTTAAGCATTTTTGCTCTGGCTTCTGTTTTCATTCTGTCAATAAATCCCATATAATCTCCTTAACTATAGTTTAACCTGTTTTATAATTTTTATAAATAAAAAATAATATTAAATAGTATGAGCCATTTTTAATAAAATTTCAATGAGTATATCTTTAGGAAAGAAAAAAATCAAATTTAGTTATGTTGTATATAAAAATAGCGCATTTCTACCAAAGCTATAGGATTGCATTCTTGACAGTAATAATAAGGTTAAGTACGATAATTTAGTTGTTTTATACAAGAATTGAACAAATTTTAGCTATAAAAACATATTTTTTTTATCTTATATAAAGTTTGGGAGAAATTATGGCAGAAGTAAATATAAAAAATGTTGAAGAAGCTGACATTGACACTATTTTATCAGAAGATATTGATTTTTCCGGAGAGCTTACTTTTAAAAAACCTCTTATGATAAAGGGAAAATTTAGTGGTACGATTAAATCTTTAAGCGATCTTTATATAGGGAAAAATGCTGTAATTAAAGCCAAGGTAGATGCAAATCTTGTATCTGTCAAAGGAACTATTGAGGGAAATATCTCATCTTATAAAAGAGTTGAGCTGTTTTCTACTTCTCAAATAACTGGTGATATAACAAGCCCTGCAGTTGTAATGGAAAATGGCGCTATTTTAAATGGTATATGCACTATGGAAAGGAAATAGCGGAGAGATTCTATGAAAAAAGTTCTGCTTGTAATGCTGATTTTTATAATATATTTTCCTGTTTTTTCACAGGATAGACCTGATGCTCTTCAAAAGTATCGCAATGGAGAGTATGACGAAGCTGTTAAAATATGCCTTAATGAGCTTGAAAATATGCCAAGGAATCTTGATTCATATACAGTTCTGGGCTGGAGCCTTGTCAGGCTTGGCAGGTATCAGGAGGCGCTTGACTATGGTCTTGCTGCTCTTAAGATCTCAAGATATGACACAAGAATTATAGAAAATATTGGAGAGGCTCATTATTATATTGGAAATAATCTTGAAGCGCTTAAGTATTTCGAGGAATATGTTTCTCTTGTTGAATCAGGAGGAAGGGTTGATGTTGCCTATTATTACATGGGTGAAATATTTATAAGGCTGGGAGAGTTTAACCATGCTGATATTGCGCTCACAACAGCTCTTTACCATTCCCCAAATGTTGCACGGTGGTGGTCAAGGCTTGGGTATGCAAGAGAGATGGCAGAAGATTATAAATGGGCGCTTGATGCATATGACAGGGCTTTGAGGCTTAATCCATCATATACCGAAGCAATAAGAGGAAAAAGCAGAGTACAGTCAAAACTTGCTGCATGATTTCTGCAATAATATTCCAAATGCAATTGATCCGGAAATTTAATAAAAAAAATCACAATGGGAATTAAAAAAGTAAAAGCTGCATTTATTACTCTTGGATGTAAGCTTAATCAGTTTGAAAGCGAAGCTATTGCAGATTCTTTTTCCTTGCTGGGTGCAGATATTGTTTCTGTAGAAGATAACGCAGATATATATATAGTAAACACCTGTACAGTTACATCAAAAAGCGAACAAAAAGCCAGAAGAATAATAAGAAAAATTGCAAAAGATTTTCCCTATTCTGCTGTTATTGTAACAGGCTGTTATGCCCAACTTGAAAGAGATGCTATAAACAATATTGCTGATAATTTGGTTGTTGTCCCCCAGGACAGGAAAGAGCTGCTTCTTAAATTACCTGATTTTATATTTGATCATGGTTTTGACAGAATTGATTTTATAAATTTTTTAAAAGAAGTTGTTGATAATTCAGATTTTTCAGAAAATAGTTTTTACACAATAAAAAATGAATATACATTTCATTCAAGAGCTTTTTTAAAAATACAAGATGGTTGTAACAACATATGTAAATATTGCAGAGTACCTCTTGCAAGAGGTAAATCCCGAAGTATGGAGTATTCAGATGTAATATTAAATATTAAAAATCTGGAGAAAACAGGGTATCGGGAGGTAGTGCTTACAGGAGTCAATATCTCATCATATAAATCAGATGCTACAGATCTTATTTTGTTAATAGAAAAAATTCTTGATAATACAGAAAAAATAAGGATAAGATTTTCATCTATTGAGCCGGACAGTATAGATAAGAGATACCTTAATATTATTGGAAAAGAAAGAATATGCAGCCATTTTCATCTTCCTGTACAATCAGGTTCAGATTCTATTCTTGCTTCAATGGGGCGCCGCTATTCCAGAGATAAAGTAATTGAAGCAGTAGAGATTTTAAGATCTGCTTGTGTTAATCCATTGATTTCTGCTGATATTATTACAGGATTTCCTGGTGAAACAGAAAGAGATTTTAAAGATACCTTTGATCTTGCAGAACAGGCAGCTCTATCATATTTACATGTTTTTCCTTTTTCAAAGCGTCCGGGAACAGCTGCCAGCAAAATGAAAAATGTTATTCCTGAAAGAGTTTCCAGAGAAAGGGCTGAAACACTAAGGGTTCTTTCAAATAAGCTTTTTTACAATTATGCGTTGCTTTGGAAAAATCAGAAAGTTGAAGCATTGCTGGAAGGAATTTGTGATAAAGCAGGAAAAGAGTGGAGTGCTCTTTCGGGCAATTATTTAAAACTTGCTGTTAGTGGGGTTCCTGTTTCATCAGGGAAAGATCTTAAAGGTTCAATTGTTGAGTGTATGGTAAAAGAGCATAAGGCAGATATTGGAAACTGTTTTGCGGCAGAGTTTATTTCACTTATTCCTTAATGAATTAAGGGTTGCATGTAAAAATATTCCATATAACCTGAACAGGGTTAGGGCAAACCCTGCTAAATAATATGTTTTATTTGAATATGGCAGCTATTTCCCTGACCAGACAATGAAAATACTTTTGTTTGGCAAAAAAATAGCTATAAATTATTGACAAACATGGCAAATATTGATAAATTGCCAAAGTCTAATTATATTGGGCCGCTAGCTCAGGAGGTAGAGCAACGCTCTTTTAAGGCGTGGGTCGATGGTTCGAATCCATCGCGGCTCAAACAATATTTAAAAGATTAAGTATTGTTTCAAGAGTCTCCTTCGTCTAGTGGTTAGGACAGCGGGTTTTCATCCCGCCAACAGGGGTTCGACTCCCCTAGGAGATAATCTTTTTTTAAAAACCAGCCTTTATAAGCTCTCTGCCTGGGGAGTAAAAACACCGCTATTATTTCTAATTCTCAAAGTTTAAGTAGTTTATATGATTTGCTGCCCAGACCTATTTTTTCTGCATGTTCAAGGGTTAAGTGACCATTCCTTGATTCTATTCGCTGAATAAGATCTTTGCTATCCGGAGCTGCATATACCAAATCAACACATGCCTGATCCAGGGCAACTGGATCGAGCGATGCCAGTATACCTATGTCTGCCATGGTAGGGGCAGCAGGCTTGCTTAAGCAGTCACAGTCTACAGAAAGGTGATTCATTACGTTGATGTAAAGGATCCTCCCTTTGTAGGCATCTGCGATTGTTTTTGCTGCTTCTGCCATTGATTCCAGAAATGCATTTCGGTCACTGCTCCTCCACCCGGTACTCTTGCTTGTCCCGCCAGAATGGATCCATGATTTACCATCTGCAGAAGCAAAACCTATGGACATATTTTTTACTGCACCGCCAAAACCTCCGGAAGGGTGCCCCTTAAAGTGGGAAAGTACAATTTGAAAATCAAACTCCTTGATACGAGCGCCAACAAAATTTTCCTTAAGGTGTTTTCCATTAATAACCGGAAAACTTATATCCCCTTTTTCATCAAGGATTATCACAGGCGCAATAGCAGTAAAGCCATGGTCCTTTGCTACCTGATAATGGGCTGCAGCGCTTGCCCGTTTGCTGCCAGGGACTGTGTTATTTTCAACAATTGTACCATTTACCTTTTGCACCAGATCCTTAATGAGAGCTGGTTTTAGGTAGTGTGGATTACCTGGTTCTCCTGTGTGTATTTTGACAGATACTTTTCCATTTGCTTCCAAACCCAAAGCATTATAAACAACCATCAAACCTTTTGGGCTTATATCAGTTGTCATATAAACTACAGGTGTTGTTTTAGTACTTGCACTGTTATCAAAGGATGCTGCTCCAGGTCTGTTTGGCTCAATCTGTTGTGCTTCTGCTTTTCCCGAAGTGCAGCCTTGCATTATCAATGTTGCAAGAAACAATCCAACAATACAAAAAATCCATGTTATTTTTATATTTTTCATATTTTATATTATAACATAGGTCATTGCTGAAAAGCAAATATTGTATATATGTAAACTGGAATTTTTAATTTGTTTGCCAGTAATATACAGATTTACTCAAGCTGGCACTAAGAGATTCCATTTAAAATCTGTTATAGCGTAAACATTGATAAGAATTACTATGATATGGTCTGACTTCTGAATTGTTTTGCTACATGAGTGAATGCTTTGACAAGTTCAGGATCAAACTGGGTTCCACTGCCATCAATTATTATTTGTACTGATTCTTCGTGGGTAAATGCATTTTTATAAGGGCGAACTGAAACAAGCGCGTCATAGACATCTGCAATAGCCATTATACGGCCCAGCAGAGGTATTTCATTTCCCTTAAGCCCATGAGGATATCCGGAGCCATCCCATTTTTCATGGTGGTAAGCTGCAAATATTTTTGCATATTTAAGAAAAACACTTTCTTTTGATAATGATTCAATTTTTTCAATTATCTGCTCACCAAATTTAGTATGATTTTTCATTTCTTCAAATTCTTCTTTGCTGAGTTTGCCAGGCTTCTTGAGAAGATTATCGCTTATGGATATTTTTCCCACATCGTGCAACTGGCTGGATTGCAACAGGAGGTTTACATTCCAGTCCTTTGTTTCTTCCCGATAAAAAGCATTCTTGTTGATCTCTTCCAGAAGGAGCTTTATTCCATACTGGGTACGCTCTATGTGACCTCCGGTAATATCATCGCGGCATTCCACCAATTCTGCAATGGTCCTTAAAAAAGCGTTTTGCAACTCTAAAATACTGTGAGTTTTTTCATCTACCAACTTTTGCAAATTGTTATTGAAATATTGCAGTTCTGCAGTTTGCACTTTAAGAGTTCTGCGCTGTATTTCCACCAGGAGATGCATCTCAATGCGCTTTAAGAGCAGGGTTGGCTGGAAAGGTTTAGTTATATAATCAATAGCGCCCAGTGATAACCCTTCAAGTTCGTTATCAGATTCTGCTTTAGCAGTAACGAAAATAACAGGAATGCTTTGGGTTTCCTTTTTTGATTTAAGAATTTTAATGGTTTCATAACCATTCATTCCCGGCATATCAATATCCAGAAGAATCATGGCAGGATAATTGGTTTCCAAAAGAGTAAAGAGTTTTTCTGCTGATGGAGCTGTGGCAACATAGTACTTTTCTGAAAGCACATTCTTGCCAATTCGGAGATTCGCCGGATTATCATCTACAAGAATGATCAAAGATTTTTCGTTTTCCATAGCTTTATTCCTGGTTTCTATCCTATATGCTTTTTCCAATACTGGCACGGAGTAATGGAGGATCAAAGGTTTGGAAATATAATCAACTATCCAGTTATAGAATCAAGCAGTGAACGGACAATTTTATCTGCATTGTCGAATTCTGCCATTAGTATATGATCAGATATTTTTTCCATGCTTTCTTTTGTTTTTGCGTCAGTATCAAGCGATGTTTTGCCAAGCTTTTGCATGATGCTGTCAATCTCACTGATATTTTTCGATTTTAGGGCTGCTGCAAGTTCATGTAATAGCGATATTTTAAATGAAACATCTCCTTGATTTTCTTGTTTTTTCTCTTTTGACTTTAATTCTGATAGTTCTTTTTCTTTCACAGAGATTTCCCATAACTGAATTCTGTTGACCAGTTCCTCCAGATGTTCTGCAAAAGAGGGTAGGTTCTCCTGAATGAAAACCAAATCTTTAGCTTTGCCTGCAGCTTCAAGCTCTGCTGCCTGAAAAGAAATATCAGCTGCGCCTAAAGAGGCTGAAGCGCTTTTAAGAGCATGGACTTGAGTAATAAAAACCAAAAGTGAATCTGCTTCCGGTATTTTTTTTAACATGGCTAGACGTTGCTGTGCATCTTTACGGAAGGTTTCCATAACTTGACAATAAGCTGCTAATTTGCCTCCAGTCATGGCAAT
>WRCW01000113.1 GCA_009783755.1 Spirochaetaceae bacterium | reverse complement strand
ATGCCTGTTGAAGTAATCAATGCGCTGGTTGTGCTTAAAAAAGCAGCAGCGATCGCAAATAATAAGCTGGGCAAGCTGGATAGTAAAAAACTTAAAGCGATCATAGAAGTATGCGATGAAATTATTTCAGGCAAATTATATGAAAATTTTCCTCTTGTAGTTTGGCAGACTGGCAGCGGAACACAGACTAATATGAATGTCAATGAAGTAATTGCTGCAAGAAGCAATGAGATCCTTGGGGAAAAATTCATTCATCCAAATGATGATGTAAACATGTCTCAGAGTTCCAATGATACTTTTCCATCTGCAATGCATATTGCTGCTTTATCTGAAATCGAAAAATCGCTTTTGCCAGCAATAAAAAAGCTAAAAGATACATTTGAAAAGCTTGAAAAAGAAAATATTGGCATAATAAAAACAGGAAGAACGCACTTGCAGGATGCTGTGCCCATTGCTTTTTCACAAGAAATAAGCGCATGGACACATATGCTTGAAAAAAATAAAGAAAATTTAAAAATAGTGATTAATGGGCTTCGAGAGCTTGCAATCGGAGGCACAGCTGTTGGAACAGGGCTTAATGCTCCTGAAAATTTTTCAAAAATTACAGCAGAAGAGATAACAAAAATTATAGGGACCACTTTCTTGTCTGCCAAAAACAAATTTCATGCTTTAACAAGCATGGATGCAATGGTTTTTAGCCATGGAGCTCTTAAAGCGCTTGCTGCTGATCTGCTGAAAATTGCAAATGATGTAAGATGGCTTGCAAGTGGTCCAAGGTGCGGGCTTGGAGAAATTACAATTCCTGAAAATGAGCCTGGAAGCTCTATAATGCCTGGAAAAGTTAATCCAACACAGTGCGAAGCCCTTACTATGGTATCATGCCAGGTTATGGCGAATGATGTAGCAATAGCAATGGGAGCATCGCAGGGTAATTTTCAACTTAATGTTTTTATGCCTCTCTGTATTTATAATTTTCTTCAATCAATAAGGCTTTTATCTGACAGCATTATTTCATTTAATAATAACTGTGCTTGTGGTATCAAAGCAGATAAAGATAAAATGAAAACAAATCTTGAACGTTCTTTTATGCTTGTGACTGCTTTAAATCCTAAAATTGGGTATGAAAATGCTGCAAAGGTTGCAAAAACAGCTTACAAAAAAAATATAACATTAAAAGAAGCAGCTATTGAATTAGGATTTTTAACAAGCGAAGAGTTTGATTCTATTGTAAAACCAGAAAAAATGGTTAATTTTTGAAATAACTTGGGTGCTATTTAAAGCGTATCCAGCAATAATTTAAGAAAATCCAATCTGGCATGGTAATAAAACATAAAAAAACCGGAGCAGCTATTACTAAATGCTCCGGTTTTGACAACAAAAAAGTTGAAAAATCAATTATTTGATTTTTCAAAATCATTATCAAGAATTAAAATTTTGATGAAAATCCCCAATCATCACTTGTTGTTTTTGCTACTGTTACAGCTGGTTTTTTAGCAACTGGTTTTTTAGCAACTGGTTTTTTTGCAGCAGGCTTTTTAGCAGCTGGTTTCTTTGCAGCTGGCTTTTTAGCAGCTGGTTTTTTTGCAGCTGGTTTCTTTGCTGCTGGTTTTTTAGCAACTGCTTTTTTAGCAGCTGGTTTTTTTGCAACTGCTTTTTTAGCAGCTGGTTTCTTAGCAACTGCTTTTTTAGCAACTGCCTTTTTTGCAACTGGTTTTTTTGCAGCAGGTTTCTTTGCGCAACAAGCTGCTTTTCCTATAACTTTTTTGTCCACCGGGTTATCCTCCTTTATGGTTTTACGGTAACACTTCATAAATAATCTTTTTTGTATTTATTTAAAATAAACCTGCCATAAGCAGATCTATAAAATAAATTTTACCACTTCTATTTTTTATTATCGTCTTTTAAAGTACTTTCAATATTATATTTTAATATCTAATGCAAATTATTTCAAACAAAAAATTTTTAAAATATAAAATTCATATTTTTTCTTCTTTCTCTGGCGGTTTTATTTTCAAAACAGTATATGCATAATCTGCAGAAAGCTTTGTACATTTCTCAAATACTTCTATATGAGAAGCATATTGTTTGGGAGGAGAAATATTTCCATTGTAAAATATTTTATAAACATCTATTTCAGCCATACTATTTTCAGGATTAATGTTTTTGATGTGATAATATTTCCATTCTTCTTTCCCATTTTTAAGATTATAAGTTTTTTCTCTATACCAATCGCCAATTTCCATAGACTTAACTCCTCTATATTTTTAATCTGCCAGCAGGTTTGCGTAGCATACCCCATTTTTTGCACTAAGGTTGATCAATTCATCCCTTAACTCTGTTTTTCATGTAGCCAGAGCTCATTCTTTATCCAAAACCAATTTTATATCTTTTGTAATCAATTCAACTTTCCCATCAACAATATTTTTTGCATTTTGCAGTTTTTTCCCAGGCACATCTCTGCAAGAAATATAAAATTTTATTTTTGGTTCAGTTCCCGAAGGCCTTACTGTGACCATACTTCCATCTTCAAGAACAAATTGAAGTACATCTGATTTTGGGATAGTGATCCCATTTAGTGAAATATTTTTTTCATAATCGCGTACTTTATTTATTTTTATGCCCCCAAGTTTTTCAAAAGGTTTTGTGCGGAGGTTTGACATAAGATTTTTCATTGTTTCAACCCCTTTTTGACCTTTAAAAACTCCTGATATCTGGGCTTCTTTAAAATAACCATATTTTTCATATATGTAATTAAGATAATCCAGAAGAGACATCCCTTTTGACCTGCAAAAGAGAGTCATTTCTGTGGTAACAATTGCAGCAGATACAGCATCTTTATCTCTGACTTCTTTGCTTACAAGGAATCCATAACTCTCTTCTGTTCCAAAAATAAAATTTTCTCCTGTTTTTTCAAAATTTGCTATAAGATCAGCAATCCATTTGAATCCAGTAAGAACATCATAAACTTTTATGCCAAACCTTTCGCCAATAAGTCTCTGAAGTTCTGTTGTTACAATGGTTTTTATTATTGCGCCATTCTGCGGCAATTTTTTCTGCTCATCCAGTATTGAAAGCATATAATAAGCAAGCATTGAACCGAGTTGATTCCCTGTAATAAGTATGTATTCTTTTGCATCTGCATCAGGAACAGCTATTCCGATCCTGTCTGAGTCCGGATCTGTTCCCATTACAATATCTGCTTTAAGTTTTTTCGCAAGATTTATAGCCATCTCCATTGCAGAAGCTTCTTCGGGATTTGGATATTTAAGAGTTGGAAAGTTACCATCAGGCTCTGACTGCTCAGGAACAGTAGTTACATTGATGCCAGCTTCTTTTAGAGCTCTTTCAATGAAGATTTTTCCTGAACCATTAAGAGGCGTATAAACAACTTTAAGAGAATTCCCTTTTTCTTTTACAAGTTCAGGGCGAAAGAAGCATTTTTTTACCATTTCAAGGTAAGGTTTATCAACTTGTTCATCAATATAGTTTAAAAGCTTTTTCTCAATAGCAACTTTTTCTTCAATACTTTTTATATCTTCTGGCAGGCTTTTTCTTACTTCTTCAATTATAAGCTCATCATGAGGTGCGACTACCTGTCCTCCGTCTGACCATGCTACTTTATAGCCATTATATTCAGCAGGGTTATGGCTTGCTGTTATAACTATTCCTGCAGTACAACCTAAATATCTTACTGCAAATGAGAGCTCAGGTGTTGGTCTTAATGATGTAAAAAGGTAAGTTTTTATATTATTTGCGCATAAAACAAGAGCAGTTTCTTTTGCAAAAACAGAAGAATAATTCCTTGAATCATAAGCAATTACTGCAGATCCTGCTCCTTCTTTGCCAACTGTCTTTTTTATATAATTTGCAAGTCCCTGGGTTGTTTTTCGTATGATATAACTATTTATTCTATTATAACCGCCGCCAATTATCCCTCTTATGCCGCCTGTTCCAAAATCCAACTCCTTGTAAAATCTTTCATTAAGTTCTTCATATTTCTGCTCAGCAAGAAGTTTTTCTACTTCCTCTTTAAAAACAGGTTCTTTTTCAAGTTTTACATATTGAGTTGCAAGTGTATTAATTTTTTCCTTATCCATTTTTGACCTCTCTTTCTTAGCAATAAACTATCCGGATATTGATTATCAATAATCAAAAAATTAAATAATTATTCTAAAAAATCTATTAATTCTGATGGTTTTGAAATAAATAGATCTGCTCCTTCATTGGCAATCTCTTCTTTTGTTCTGTATCCCCAAAGCACAGCAATAAATTTGAATCCTCCATTGATTGCTGTAAGACAATCAACATCAGAATCTCCGATATAAAGAATTTCTTCAGGAGAAAATCCAAATTTTTCTGCTATCAGGAGAGCACCAGTAGGATCTGGTTTTTTAGGAACTCCTTCCATCGATCCTCTTACAATATCAAACATTTCTTTGCCAAAAAGTGTGTATATAACTTTTTCTGTTATTGAGTGAGTCTTGTTTGAAAAAACTGCTATCTTAAGGTTTTTCTCCTTTATTTTTTCAAGCATAATATCAATTCCTTCATAAGGATGAGTATCTACAACAGGATTCTTAAAATATTCTTCTGCAAGTTCTTCTCCATATAAATCAATATTTTTTTCATTTTTTTCAGCGCCTTTTAATGCTATTTTCATACCATCTCTTAGGCCGCCGCCAATTATTGCGTAAGTGTCGTCCAGGCTGACTTCAGGAAAAGAGTGGCGTTTTAAAACTGTATTAATATGAATTCTTATATCTATAATAGTGTTGGCAAGTGTTCCATCAAGATCAAATATTATAGCTTTATATTTCATTATTTATTCCTCCCATATGATATATTATAACAGAAAAACTTTATTGTACAAATAATATTGAGGCAGGAAAAAAATATTGAAAAAAAATAAGCTCAATGGATCAGAAAATTTTAATAATTATTACAGTTCGATTTATGGCATAAGATGGGAAGTCTTAAAGGAATCATTCAAGTTAAAACCTGATTATTTTGAAATAAATAAAGGTATGCTTGCTCCGTACTATATTGATAAAGCATCTCTTTTCCCTGTTAAAGCGCTGGATATTTTTCCAGGGCAAAATGTTCTTGATATGTGTGCAGCACCTGGAGGAAAAACTTTGCTTATTGCTCTTGCAAATGGAGAATCAGGAACTATTACTGCAAATGACAGATCTGCAAGCAGGAGAAAGCGCTTAATATCTGTTCTTGATGCTTCGCTTCCTCTTAATCTGCGTAAAACTGTAAAAATAACAGGCCACGATGCTTCTTTATGGGGTGTTTATGAAAAAAATATATATGACAGAATACTTCTTGATGCTCCATGTTCCTCGGAGAGACATGTATATCTCTCTGAGCCTCATCTGAAATTGTGGAGTCCTTCACGGATAAAACAGCTTGCATCAAGACAATTTGCCATGCTTGCAGCAGCGCTTGATGCTGTAAAACCTTTGGGTAAAATTGTTTATTCAACCTGCGCTATTTCACGCGAAGAAAATGATGGAATTATTGAAAAGCTTATCAAAAAAAGGGAAAATCTTTTTAAAATTGAAAGTATAGTTATTGATTCTGTGTTTGATTCTGAACCAGGTTTGAAAATAGAAGCAGAAAAAACTGAATTCGGTTATTATATTTTACCTGATAAAAACAATGGAGCAGGGCCTATCTTTTTTTCTGTTATTGTTAAAATTTGAGCAATATCCATTTGATTTTTTTACACTATATATTTTACTGTATTGCCTAAAAATTCCACAGCAATATTGCAAATAAAAGTTTAAATCATACATAATATCGCGTATGCAGGATAAAGTTGCAATTGTAAAATGCAGTTCTTACTCTCCTTCAGAACTTTATGATTCCATTAAAGAAGTGATTTCTCTTTCGTTAAGTAAAGAAGGGGAGAACAATCTGGGTACAAGTTTTAAAGGAAAAACAGTTCTTCTAAAACCAAATATCCTTTCCGGAGCTTCACCGGAAAAAGCAATAACAACCCATCCTGAATTTGTAAAACAGTGTATCTTATGTATAAAAGAGCTGGGGGCGAAAAGAATTATTGTAGGAGATTCACCAGGATACCAAAGCAGCGATTATGCAGGGAAAAAGTCAGGAATAATGATAGCTGCAATAGATGCAGGGGGAGAATGGGAAGATTTTGCTGATTATATCGAAGTAAAGAATCCCAATGGGATGCTGGTAAAAAGCTTTAATGTAGCTTCTGTTGTTAAAAAAGCAGATATTATTGTTTCTCTTCCAAAAATGAAGACTCATCAGCTACTTTATTATACAGGAGGGATGAAAAATCTCTTTGGAATGGTTCCTGGTTTGCAAAAATCTGCTTTTCACCTCCGTTTTCAGGAAAAAAAGCTTTTTGCAAAAATGATTGTTGATCTTAATATTCTTTTAAAACCTGCTTTTACAATTATGGATGCTGT
>WRCW01000112.1 GCA_009783755.1 Spirochaetaceae bacterium | reverse complement strand
TTTAGACTATTCTCTATCATAAATTATGGATATTTCATTTTCGCAAATATTAACTTATATTTTCTGGATAAATGCTGTTATAGTAATTTCTATAATCATTCTGGATAATAGATCTCCTCAAAGCTCAATAGCATGGATATTGCTTATCCTTTTTTTCCCAATTATTGGACTTATTTCCTTTATATTGTTTGGAATCAACTGGAAAAAGACAAAACTTACAAAGCAAAGTCCGGACATTATCTTTGCAAAAACTCTTGAGACAATATTGAGAAATCAGAAATATTTTTTAAGCGAAATACCAATTTCTATTTCCGATGGAAATGAAAGCGATAAATATAAATTGATGAGTTTATTGCTAAATTCAAATAGTTCTATTTTGACACTCAATAATAACTGTAAAATATTTAATGCAGGAGAAGATTTTTTTGAAGATCTGTTAAAAGAACTAAAAAGTGCAAAAAGCTCAATACATATGGAATTTTTTATTTGGACTTCGGACAGACTTGGTGAAGAAATAAAAAACATTTTGATCCAAAAAGTTAAAGAAGGTGTTGAGGTAAGGCTTATTTTTGATGGTGTGGGCTCTTTGGGACGAATATCTTACAAATATAGAAGCGAATTAAAACATTCAGGAGTTAAATATAAATATTATCTTGATCTTGTTGCGCCTTTTTCAATAATAAAAGTAAATTACAGCAATCATAGAAAAATAGTGGTTATAGATGGAAAAATTGCCTATACAGGTGGAATGAATCTGGGTTCTGAATATATTACAGGGGGAAAGAGGTTTGCAACATGGAAAGATACCCAAATAAAATTGATTGGCGACAGTGTAAAGCTTATTCAAACAGTATTTCTTGTAGACTGGTATAACAGTAAAAACGAACTTCTTCTTGATGATAAATATTTTCCAAATATTTCAGATACTATGCCGGAAATGCAAATACAGATTGCAACAAGCGGAGCTGATTCAAAATGGGATTCAATCCAGCAAATGTATTTTGCAATGATAACAAATGCAAATAAAGAGATATATATTCAAACCCCATACTTTGTTCCTGATCAGAGCATAATGACTGCTCTTGAAACAGCAGCTTTAAGCGGTATAAGTGTAAATATTCTTATGACAGGAATTCCTGATAAAAGAATACCTTTCTGGGCTGCTCATACTTATTTCAAGCCTCTTTTAAAAGCAGGTGTAAATATTTTTCTGTATAAAAAAGGATTTATGCATTCAAAAATCGTAGTAGCTGATGGACACACTGTTTCTATAGGAAGTTGTAATTTTGATATCAGAAGTTTTCATATAAATTTTGAAATAAATGCAATAATATATGATTCAAATATTGCAAATGAAATGATAGAAAATTTTTATAATGATCTGAGATTTTGCGAAACTGTATCTAAAGAATATCTTGATAATATCGGTATATTAAAAAGTTTTCGCAATTCTGCAATGAGAATATTCTCACCAATTATGTAGCATATCGGGCATAATGGAATAAGTAAAATAAAAAAGCCGAATAATGAAATGTATCCCGAAGACTTATATATAAATTTATTTTTGTTTTATAAACCTTTCAAGAATAAGCAAATTACTCATAATAAAAAAGCCGAATAACAATTATTCGGCTTTTTTATTTTATTATTTAAAATCAATCCTAATAATTATAATCAGCAATTTCCCTTTCGCTCTGATGTATTTTTATTCCAATTGGTTCAAGCATTGCAAAAACATCTTTTGGATCAAAAGCTTCTTCAGGAGTTACACATCCTGTACCATTTGCTTTACCCTGGGCTATAAGGAGAGCTGCTACACCCATCGGTGTTCCAACATTTCTTATATATGAGGTAAGTCCCTCCCAACCTTTTACAGAGCCATCAGATTTTGGGTGTGTATGGTAAAGAACCTGTTCATATTTTTTTCCACCTCTTTCTCCAAGTATCTGTACATAGAGACAATACCCATAAACTTCTGTTATTTTTCCTTCTTCTTTCTGCTGTAAATATGCACCAATAACATCAATAATATTCATCTCTTGATTCTTATATGTAAAAGATTCATTTTTCATTATTCCCCATTCATAAAGGGCTTTAATAAGTCTCATATTTTTTTGTGGCCATGTTCCGCGAACTTCTACGAGTCTTGGAGGTTTTCCAATCTTTTTAAGATAATCTGTTGCTGTTACAGTTTCTGAATGAGGTATTATATATTGAGGATTTGTTCCATATGGCGCTGGTGTGGGTATAAGCCTTTCTCTTGCAAATGGTGGAACCTGCTTCATCTCTCCATCTTCATAAACTACCCTAAGCTTAAGATTTGGATCATATTCAACTTGGGTTGTTTCGAATATTGCTGGAGAATATGCAATTGGTCTGAATGCACAATGGCTTATTCTTACTGTATCTATTTTATCAAATTTTTCAGCACCTGCTCTTACCATGGAATCAGTAATACCAGGAGTCATCCCATATCCTGGAACATGTATTTTGTTATTCTTTTTAAAAACATCACTATATTTATACTCTGCCCCAAATCCATTCAGGTTAAGACCACTGCATCCTGCTTCAGCAATAACTTTTGTTGATTTGTCATTCAACTTTATTGTTGTTCCATCAAGAACAACATCATATCCTTTTAGTTTTTTTATTGCATCTGCTTCATCATGAACATCGATTTTTACAACATCGACTCTAGGATCTCCGATTTCTTTTTTAAGAGCTTCTGCTGCATCAATATTGTATTCGCCAATAGTAATTTTATCAAATAAATCTTTTGTTGAGTATTGAACAGCTGTTCTCAAAGACCATCCACATATTCTTCCCGCACCAGCCAAAGCAAATAATTTTTTAGCCATATTTGCAAATCTCCTTTCATAAAATTATATAATCCTTTCCATAAGGAAATATTATTATAGTTTTATTATTACTGTTTACTGGTTTTATGTCAATAATATTTATTTATATTATTCATTACATTTTATTATAGCAAATAGTATAAATATAATAAATAATTATAGCTCTCAAATTATTTAAAAATACTCTTCATATACTCTTTTGTCCATTTATAGGTAATTTCGATGAATTCATTCATTATTTTTGTGAAATATTTCTCTTTATGATAAGTTAAAAAATATTTTCTCTTAAGCTCTGGAGCGTTTATCTTAACATGCACAAGATCCCCTTTTGCTATCTCTTTTTCCACTACTTTACTAGAGATTATTGTTATACCCATTCCATTTTGAACAAGAGTTTTAACTGAGTCACTGTTTGAAACTTCGCATACTACATCAAATTTAATATTATATTTTCTCTGAAACTCATTTAACACATTTCTTGTTCCGCTTTCTGTCTCCGGCATAATTATAGGAATATTATCCAGCTCTTTAGGTTCAATTATTTTTTTTGAAGAATATGGGTGAAGCGGATTCACAACCATAATTAAACTTTCTTCCAAAATTTGTTTTACAACAATTTTTGGATGTTCCATTTCCTTTGATAAGAATCCAAGATCATATTCAAGCGTAGATACATTTTCAACAACATGATAGTCATTAAATGTATCTACTGATACAAAAATATCAGGCAATTTTTGATTAAAATTAATTATTACTTCAGGCAGATAATAAGCCCCAAAAGTTTCTGCTGTTGAGATTCTAATTTTTCCGCTTTTTTGGTGCTGAAAATCCCTGACTGTTTCCTCTACCTGAGTTTCAATCTCAAATATTTTTTCTGCAAGTATATACAAAGCTTCTCCAGCATCTGTAAGTATTACCTTTTTTCCTACCTTATTAAAAAGTATAAGATCATAAGTTGATTGAAGTTCCTGTATCTGTCGAGTAACCGCTGGTTGAGTAATGCATAATACATCTGCAGCTTTTGTATAGCTTCCATATTTAGCTGTGTAAAAAAATGTTTTTAAATGATATAGATTCATAAAATTGATTTATTTTATAGTAAATAATTCTAAAATATACAATATATATAATACTGAAAATTTAAAAAAAAAGCTGCTGTATTACTACAGCAGCTTACTAAATCTTAATAATTCAAATAATACAATGATTATTTAATAAGACCTTTTTCTCTCCAGAATTTTTCAGCACCTGGATGATAAGGAATTGTGTTTGGTCCATAAGGATTTCCCCTAAGAGCATTCTGTACTGTTACGTCTTTAGCTGAAGGGAATACACTCTGAACTTCTTCAAGGCCTGGGCCGAATACTGCAGAAACATATCCATAAATAAAATCTGCTGGAACATCTTTGTTGGCAAGAGCAAATCCGCCAAGGAAGATTGTTTCAACTGGGTCAGTCTGTCCATTATACATACCGCCTGGTAATGTATAGAAGTCATACCATGGAAGAGCTTTAATAATTTTGTCTCTGTCTGCACCTTTGATTTCAAGAATCCTAATTGGGTTCTGAGCAGAAAGTTCAATTATAGCACCTGCAGGTTGAGCTGTTTCAAAAGCTACGCAGTCAAGAATTCTGTCTTTGAATGCCATTACTCTTTCATTGTGTGACAGTGGTCTCCAGTTCATATCCTCTTTTTTAACTCCATATACTTCGAAAACCTCAAGCCAGCTATATTCGTCGCCAGATCCTGGGCTTCCAGGTGAAAAACCATAGGATTTCCCTGAAACTTTTCTATCAAAATCTCTCATGGAGTGGATAGGTCCGTCTTTATGTACTACTGCTGTTAATGGAAGATTATACATATTAAAAAGGAAGGTAAGGTTATCATATTTTCCATCTTTCTCAAAAGGACCTTTTCCAAAAAATGCATAGTTAGCAACATTTGGTTCACAAAGACCCATCTGATACTGACCTTGTCTCATAAGTCTAACATTCTCTGTTCCGCCACCTGAAGACTGAACAGTAACAACAACGTTAGAATGTTTCATTGCAACACCTGCCATTCTACTAGCAAATGGGTACCATGACCCACCCAAGCTAGAACTACCCATTATGGCAGAGAACTTTTTTCCACCTGTTTCGCCTGATCCAGTTGCAAAAGCAAAAGAAGTAAGCAAAACTGTAATCAGTAAAAAAAGGACTAATCTTTTCATACTTTTTTCTCTCCTTAAATTTGCTCTAAATTTCTATTAGATTTATCTTTTAGATTATTGCTCTGTTTTTTTTTTTTGTCAACCAATTTTTAACCAAATTTTAACATTTAAAAAATTCATTTATCAGACTAAAAATCAGATTTAAAGAAGAGAAATTTGAATAGATTTTCCTAAAATAAACAGGGGCTTAATAAAAAACCCCTGTTTTTGTTAAAATACCCTTATTTTAAAAGGCCTTTTTCTTTATAGAATTTTTCAGCTCCTGCATGAAATGGGAGAGCGCCTGACTCATTTCCGCCTATAGAGTTCTCAAGGGTTATTTCTTTTGTAGCTGCTGCTACACCCTGAACTTCTTTTAGCCCTTTTCCATAAACAGCATTAAGATATTTATAGATAACATCTTCCGGAGCATCTTTATTTGCAATAACAAAGCCACCGATATAAATTGATTCTACATCCTGATCAACGCCATTATAAAAGCCAGCTTTAATAACATAAGGTGCATACCATGGGTAATTTTTGATTATTTCATCTCTTTCTTTTCCAGCTATTTCAAGCATTCTTATAGGTGTCTGAGCAGATGCTTCAATAATACTTCCGGATGGCTGTGCAGTTGTATAGCCTATTCCTTCAAGAAGTCTGTCTTTAAAAGCCATTACTCTTTCATTGTGTGAGAGTGGTCTCCAGTTAATATTGTTTCTATTTATACCATAAGCACTAAAAATCTCAATCCAGCAATATTCATCGCCAGATCCTGGGCTTCCAGGTGAAAAACCATATTTTTTTCCGCCATTTGTATCTGAATTATAATCTTGCATGGTTTTAATAGGTCCATTTTTCATAACAACAACACATGCTGCATTTGGATAAAGGTTTGTTACAAAGGTAATATTCTCGTATTTACCATCTTCCTTGAAAAAAGCCTCTCCCCTATATGCATAGTTTGCAATATTTGGTTCACAAAGACCCATTTGATACTGATTCTGTCTCATTAATCTTACATTTTCTGTGCCGCCTCCTGAGGCCTGAACAGTTATTGTAAGTCCTTCATACCTCATTCCAACTGTAGCCATCATTGCTGCAGTTGGATACCATGTTCCACCCAAGCTTGAACTGCCCATGATAACTGACTTTGATGCATTTTTTTCTCCGCTACCGGTTGCAAAAAGAAGACCAGCAAGCATAAAAAATACAATAAGTAGTAATAAAAATTTCTTCATAAAACCTCCATTTAGATTAAACCTAAATAATAAATTCATGGATAAAGTACTATAACCTTTCGAACATTATCTTACCTGAAACTGACTTTGTCAATAATAAAATCTTATAATAATTATTATTTTTTATTATATTCAGTAGAATTATTATAAGGTTTTATAATATCAAAAGAATTTTTTTTATATAAC
>WRCW01000111.1 GCA_009783755.1 Spirochaetaceae bacterium | reverse complement strand
GCTCATAGAAAAAGATAAATTAGGAGGGATATGCCTTAACGAAGGGTGTATCCCAACTAAAACACTTCTTTACAGCTCTAAAATATATGATAATATCCAAAATGGGGAAAAGTACGGCATTACAGCGGAAAATATCAAACTCGACCATGAAAGAATTCTTGCAAGAAAAAACAAAGTTATAAAAACAATTTCAATGGGGATAAAAACCTCTCTGCAAAATAATAATGTTACTTACATTAACTCAAGTGCAAAGATAATCAAAGATGAAAATGGGAATCTCAAAGTTTCGGCTGCCCTTGATAATACAATTTACAGTTCCAAAAATATTATTATTGCAACAGGTTCATCCCCTATTCTGCCTAAGATAAAAGGTGTTGAGGAAATGTATAGCCAGGGCTTTTTACTTACGAGCAGGGAAATACTTGAAATACCAAAGCCCCCCAAGTCTCTGGCAATAATTGGCAGCGGAGCAGTTGGACTTGAAATGGCATCGTACTTCTCTTCAGCTGGCGCTGAAGTCACTGTGATAGAAATGCTTCCAAAAATATGCGGGAATCTTGATAAAGATTTGTCCGATAATCTGTTGAAAAATTTACGAAAAAAGGGAATCAATTTTCTCCTTGGTTCAAAACTTATGGAAGTAAAAAACAATTCTATAATTTACGAAGAGAATGGAGAAACAAAAGAACTTAATTGTGAAAAAGCTCTGATCTCAATTGGAAGATCTGCAAATATTTTTGATCTTGGCTTAGAGGAAGCAGGAATCGCTTTTGAAAAAAATGCAATTGCTACAAATGATTTCTGTGAAACAAATATAAAAGGGGTCTATGCAATAGGTGATGTCAATGGAAAGCTCATGCTCGCACATACAGCATATAGAGAAGCAGATGTATGTATCAACAATATCCTTGGAAAACCAGATAAAATAGACTATACCAATATCCCTTCAGTTATTTATACAAATCCTGAAGTTGCTTCTGTTGGAGAAACAGAGGAGAGCGCTAAACAAAAAGCATATGACTGCAAAGCAGTCAATATTTCCATGCGTTACAGCGGACGCTATCTTGCTGAAAACGAAGGGGGAGATGGGATCTGTAAAGTTATTATTGATAAAAGCAACAGCAGGGTTTTAGGGGTACATATGGTTGCCAACTATGCGACTGAGATAATATATGGAGCAGAGATCATTATACAAAACAAAACAGAAATCGATAGCTGCAAAAAAATCGTATTCCCCCACCCTTCAGTGTCTGAAATCATAAGAGAAGCTCTGCTTGAAATCAAGCTTTAGCTGGAAATCAAAATGGAATATATACTAAACGATTCTCATGACCCATTTTTTAATCTTAGCCTTGAGGAATATCTGTTTCGTGTGGATGATAACAACACATACTTCTGGCTTTGGCAAAACAGCAGCACTGTTGTTATAGGTAAAAACCAAAATGCATTTCACGAAGTTGATCATGACTTTATGAAAAAAAATGGGATCACGCTTGCAAGGAGAATGACAGGAGGAGGCGCTGTTTACCATGATCTTGGAAATTTAAATTTCTCGTTTATTACGCCATCAAGTAATAAAAAGGATTATGATTTTCTGCAGTTTAGCAATCAAATCATAAAAGCCCTATATGCATTGGGAATAGAAGCAGAATATTCAGGCAGAAATGATTTACTTATTGATGGCAATAAATTTTCAGGAAGTGCTCAGTTTGTTGGAGAATCAAAGATACTCCATCATGGGACAATTTTATTTTCATCTGATCTTGAAATGATCGAAAATTGCTTGACACCATCAAAACAGAAGCTTACTGCGCACGGTGTGAACTCTGTAAAAAGCAGAGTCACTCTCCTTTCCAAGCATATGGGCAGCACAATGAATATACATGAGTTTAAAGATAATTTGGCAAAAGAAATATTTAAGAATTACGATAGTGTTAATATTCGGAAAATTACAGCCGAGGAATTGCAAACAATAAATAAACTGCGTACAGAAAAATATTCCTCTTATGAGTGGAACTATGGCGCATCCCCGGAGTTCAATTACTCGAAAAGCATTAGATTTGATAGCTGCGGGTTGATAAACCTAAGTATGGATTTAAAATCAGGAAAGATAAGTAACTGTAAAATTACCGGTGATTTTTTTGGAACCGGAGATATTTCCGAGATGGAACAATTGCTAAAAAATAAAATGTATTCAAGGGAATATATTCTTGGTGCTATTACATCAATAGATCTAAAATATTATTTTAATAATTTGACTCTTGAAAGTTTCTTATTGCTTTTTGATAATATCTAACCCCAGCTTTCACTGGGACTATAATTTGATCATATTTTTATATTTTAATAATAGTAGGTAAACGAAAAACCATTTACAAAATCTTGCATGTCACTGGCATCCAAACCTGGTATTAACCATTCAAGTAAACTATCCCCATACAATGTATCAGTTTTTCCAATAAGAATTGCTTTATATTTTATACCAGGTATAATATAAGCAATACCAATTTTCTCATCATTAAAAATATCAAATAAATAAACCCAGATGGCATCTTTACTTTCTTTTGTATTAAAATATTTACCACCATCAACTATTCTTACATTATAATAAATTGAACTATTTGTTACTTTCATTGAGCCTGGAAAAAAATCAACAAACTCACCAGTATCATAATAGCCCCCACTATAATCAAAATTTTTCCAATAGTTTGTAAACCAAAAATCATAACCTTCTGCGTAACCACCACCACCATAACCATCCGCTATTTTACCATCTTTATCCAGTTTATCAACAAGATCCTTCATCCATGGATTTTCACATGAAAACAAGAAAGCGCTTAATATAAGTATGATAATTCCTATTTTTTTCATAATAATTCCTTTACTTTTTGCAAGTCACAGGTGGGTTATACTCTGATATATAATATTACTTAACTTTTTAGCATATTGCAAGTAAATTACCATATCAATAAAATTGTATTTTCATTTATATAAAAGAGAAGTTTATGTTTTCTTTAGCAAATATCGCCGCAGCTTTTCGAGCACTACACTAATATCAATTGGTTTTCCTACATGATCATTCATACCGGAATCCAAACATTTTTCAATGTCTGCTTTAAACACATTAGCTGTCATTGCCACAATCGGTACTTTTTTTGCTTGAGGGAAATTCAATGCCCTTATCTGGCGTGTTGCTTCGTAACCATCCATTTCAGGCATCTGGACATCCATAAAAATCATATCGTATTTTTCAGGCGATGCATTGAACATACGGACAGCATCCATTCCATTTACTGCACACTCTATCTTGATAAGCGTAGGTTCCAGCAGAGATATCAATATCTCACGGTTAATTTCAACATCTTCTACAAGCAATATAGAGCGTCCTTCAAAAATATCGTTGCTGCTTGCATGTACTTCTTCCAACTCTTCTTGTCCAATACCAAGAGATTCGATTATTATGTCAACAATTGGTGATGGGAACAGGGGCTTGGGGAGAAATCTATCAACACCGGCATTTATCGCTTCCAATTCGATTGTACTCCATTCTGCAGATGACATCATAACCACAACTGCTTTTCCCGGAGTTATTGTTTTTTCCTTCAACTTCCTTACCAATTCCACTCCGTCCATTCCTGTCATTTTCCAGTCAATAAAATAAATATTGTACGACCCGTTCTTTTCCACTATATCAAGAGCATCCTTGCCGCTGATTGCAACATCGCATGCCATTCCTAACTCTTGCATTACTTCCTTGAAATACATCAAAATACCAGGATCATCATCCACTGCCAAAATACGGACATTTTCAATATTTATATTAGAAGCCAATAATCCATGATTTTTATTTAAACCTCGCTGTACCTGAATAGTAAAAGAAAATGTAGCTCCCTTGCCAGGTTCAGATTCAACCCAAATTTTGCCATTCATCATTTCTACAATACTTTTGGAAATCGAAAGCCCCAGACCTGTACCGCCAAAATTACGAGTTGTACTCCCTTCTGCTTGCTGGAATGACTGGAACAAATGTGACTGATTCTCCCGGCTGATACCAATCCCATTATCAGTTACTGAAAACTGTATTTTGCACATATCAGTTTCTTTTTCCAGAAGTTTGGTATGAAGGCCAATAGTCCCTTTTTCAGGTGTAAACTTGATAGCATTGGAAAAGAGGTTAATAATGACCTGCGCTATTCGCTGGTCATCGCCGATCAGGTTTTTGGGAATACTCTTATCGATATGTACATCCAGTTTTTGTTTTTTTTCATCAACCCGGAAGTTGACCACACCAAGAACCCTGCGCACCATATTTTCAAAATTAAAATCAACCATTGAAAGCTCAAACCTGCCTGCTTCGATTTTTGAAATATCCAGAATATCGTTGATTACACCCAGCAGGTGGTTAGATGCGATATCTATTTTTGAAAAGCAATATTTCATCCGCTCCGTATCTGCTGCAGATCCACCAATTAAAGTCATACCTATGATAGCATTGAGCGGTGTGCGTATTTCGTGGCTCATGTTTGCTAAAAATGAGGATTTTGCCTTGCTTGCTGCTTTTGCCGCCAACTGCTCCTCTGACAACTTTTCGATGCGTGAAATATCCTGAATAACCTCAATATAACCTATGACTTCTCCTTGCAGGTCTTTTAATATTTCAACATCGATCTGATACGATATACCTTTATGTATAAGGCGTGTCTGCATCTGCCCCCGCTTGGCGTTTTCTATGGCACAATTGTCAGTATCACAAATATCAGTTCCAAAATTTTTGCAAGGCAAACCAATTACATTCTCCCGTTTCTGTCCAAGCAATTTTTCAAGCGCTGCATTTACGAAAGTCCAATTCAACTCCACATCTTTTACAGAAACTATAAAAGGTATGGAATCAAGAATAGAGGCATACCAATGAGCCATCTCCCTGAATTTCTCAGATTCAATGTTGATCTTGCTGAGCATAGCCTGTCGTTCCTGTAATATACGATTAAGCTTGCCAGTCAGTATATTAAACCATCTGACCAGTTTTCCTATTTCATCCTTCTGGGTGCTTGGAATCTGTTCGCTTATGTTTGCCCTGTCCTCGGCTATATCCCTAATCTTGGATTTGATTCTCTCCAGTGGTTTTGTAACCAGTATACGCTGCTCCAATAAAAGCGCCAGAGTAATCGCCATGACCATGCACGCAAGCATGATTGCCAAAGTGCTTACAGCTGTATCAATAAGTTGATTTGCAGCTGTTGTGTCTATAGCACAAATCAAAACACCCAGTTGTGTTTGTTTATAATCCATTATGGGGAACGCGGAGAGCACTATTTTGTCAAGGTATTCAATAACCTGTTTGTTTTTCCCTTTGGAGAGCAGTTCAGAAGTAATCAATGATTCGGTAATATCATTCTTTGGTTTTGTAACGCGCACAAAATCCCCTTTGCGGGGGTTTTTCTCAGGATCCTGCATTTCCGTAGCAATGGCAACAGGATTATTCCCGGTCTTGGCAAGGTCAATTCGCTCCTCATTCACATATAGAATGAGTTCGATTTTTCCTTCTTCCATGACAGCATCAAGAACAGGCTGAAAATCATGAAGTACTTCCGCAGACCCTAGTAGTTTGCCTTCAGACGACATAACAGGAATAATCCCGCGAATAGCAAATCCACCGCTTCCCAGTTCTATTCCCATTACCTTTTTATTGGTTTTAAGTACCTCAATAATTGTGGGTCTATATTCAATAAGATCATCAGAAATATCCAGTGCTTCTTCATTGATCGTGGTATTGTTGCTGCGCCACAAGCGCACCAGACTGCGAACACTTGGTAAGTGAAAATGCAATTGCAGTTTTTCCCCAAAGTGCTGTTCGTAGCTGTCAAGCATTGGGGCAAGTTCCTTGCGCAATAACTGGCGTGCAACCTGTGACTGAGGAGAATAGGCATCATTGATATTTCCGCTAAGGGCAATTTCATAAGCTTGTATTACAGCTGGTTGACGCACAAACAACGAAGCAAGTTTAGCTGCTTCCTGTGCTCTGGCTTCAATATCCTTTTCTATTCGCTGAAAATTTTTCTCAACAACATCACTGACATAATGTTCACGAATTCTGACAAATGAAGAATTGATGACAACGAAGCTAATCAGACCAAGACAAACAACGATACATATTTGAGGAATGGCCAGCTTCAAGATTAGTTTCATTTTTGGATAGTGTCCTTTTTCATTATATAAAACATGCTCCGAACCATGGTGTCTGTTGAAGACGATGAAGAATTTCTATCATTATTTTATCATATTTTTGCTAGTTTGACAAAGAAATATTTTCATGCATGAAATTTAATATGTTAATAACGAACATAAATTATAATTTTTCTTGACAAATTCGTTTATAGATGACAAAATTCATATTAAATTAGCTTTAAACTGTACTTTAAATAATAAATTAGCAAAATATTAGCAAAAAGCTTCTTAAGGAGTTTCTCATGAAAAATAATAAAAAAATATTGGGGTTTGTTGCGTTGGCAACTATAATAATATTCCT
>WRCW01000110.1 GCA_009783755.1 Spirochaetaceae bacterium | reverse complement strand
TTTAAGATTCTTTTCATTGTATCCTCATTCAGGTTTAAATCGGTACCCTACGCCCCTTATGGTCTCGATCATTTCTCCACATTCTTTAAGCTTTTTTCTGAGTCCCAAAATCTGTACATCTATCGACCGGTCGGTTACAGGATAATCCTCTCCCCTTATTGTTGTAATAAGTTTTTGCCGTGTAAATACAATATCGGGATTACTCATGAAATGCGCAAGGATTGCGAATTCGGTTGCAAAAAGATCAATTTGAACATCTCCCAAAAATGCAGAGTGTCTGTCTACATCAAGTTTGAGAGCCCCATGCTGCAGAACAGGTGGTTTTTTGATCCCTTCGGAATTTTTAATAGCAGCAATTTCTTTGCGGCGCAGACCAGAACGTATGCGTGCGGCAAGTATCCGCGGACTATATGGTTTTACCACATAATCATCCGCACCCAATTCCAGTCCTGTAACAATGTCTGCTTCTTCTCCCAATGCAGTACACATTATTATAGGCAGTGTTTGATAATCTTCAAGTTCTCTTATTTTTTTAAGTACCTTAAAACCATCCTGTCCAGGAAGCATTATATCAAGGATAATACAATCCGCTCCGCCTGACTTTAGTGCGGCAAGACCTTCTTCTCCTGATATGGCATGTATTAGCTTCCATCCTTCCCGAGCAAATGAGTGTTTAAGAAGTTCCTGAATTTCCAAATCATCTTCGATTATCAATATTCGTTCAGTTCCCATTACTCATTTAACTCCTCATATTTACTTTTGATCCTATAAATGATCCATTCACTGACATTGGTAAGGTGATTTAATATTTCCAATTTCTCTCATTACCCAAAACGTCCCGAAATATAGTCTTCCGTGCGTTTGTCTTTAGGTTTGATAAACATCTGCGTTGTCTTTTCATATTCTATCAGGTTTCCCAAAAGAAAGAAAGCAGTTCTGTCGCTGATTCGGGCAGCTTGGTTCATTGAATGGGTTACGATGATGATACTGAAATCTTGTTTCAATTCTCTGATGAGCTCTTCTATTCTTCCAGTAGCAATAGGATCTAGAGAACTGGTCGGCTCATCCATGAGAATAATCTCTGGCGACATTGCAATGCTTCTTGCTATACAGAGCCGTTGTTGCTGTCCACCGGAAAGGCTCTGGGCAGATTTTTTAAGTCTATCCTTGACTTCATCCCACAGGGCTGCTTTGATCAGAGATTGTTCAACCAATTCTGTCAGTTTCTTTTTATCTTTCATCCCTTGCATACGTCTGCCATATGCTACATTGTCAAATACATTCATGTTAAATGGGTTGGGTTTTTGAAACACCATGCCCACACGAGTACGAAGATTGCTTACGTCAATGGGACCATAAATATCTTCACCATCAAGAAGCACTTTTCCGGTAATGCGGCAGGAAGAGATCAGATCATTCATCCGATTGAGTACCCGAATAAAGGTTGATTTTCCACAACCCGATGGGCCGATAAGGGCTGTTGTTTCGTTATTTCTTAAATCAAAATAGATATTTTTAAGGGCTTGGAATTCTCCATAAAAGAGATCAAGGTTTATTACTTTTAGTTTTTCTTCGCTCATTAATCTATATTCTCCCCGGTATATCCGAAACCTTTTCCTATAATCTTCACAGCCGTATTAATTATCAGTATCAGAATAATAAGTACTGCTGCTGCAGCAAAGGCTTGAGAAAAATCATCAGGGTGGATAGCCTCCTTTGTCAGGTAATAGAGATGTATTGTAAGAGTTCTGCCAGGTTCAAATATTGTTCTGGGAAGATGGCGGGCAATGCCAATGGTAAATAGTACCGGAGCTGATTCTCCTACTACTCTGCCTATGGCAAGTATTGCTGCTGTGAGAATTCCAGACAGAGATGCTGGCAGAACCGCATGAACAATGGTCTGGAATTTTGTTGCTCCCAAAGAAAGGGATCCTTCCCTGAAAGAGTCAGGAACTGTTTTAAGAACTTCTTCGGTGGCTCTGATTATCACCGGAAGGATCATTATGCTTAAGGTAAGGCCGCCTGCAATGATGGACTGACCCAGATTAAAAAAACGGCAGAAAAGCAGAAGACCAAAGATACCATAAATAATCGAAGGAATGCCTGCCAGAGTATCGATAGCCAGACGCAGAAAATAGTTGACTCTGGAACTGGAGGCATATTCGTGCAGATAAATTGCTGTCATAATCCCAATTGGAAGAGCTGTGGCAAGGGAGACAACTACTGTCCATGATGTGGAAATAATCATTGGCAGGAGACTTTCGCTTATTGGTCCTAATATAATTGAAAGATTAACCCTTCCTGCTGACTGGATAAGTATATAAGCAATAATGCCGATGAGCGCTGTACCCAATACAATAGAAGCAAAAAACATAAGACCATAGAGAGATTTATCAATTGTTTTTCTTTTGCTATGAGAATTCATTTTTAAGCCTCCGTATTTTGCTTTCGTATCCAGAGAATTATGCTGTTCAGAATAAAAATTATAATAAAAAGCACCATACCAATGGAAAAGAGCATATTTGCATGCCGTCCATCAGCGTACCCCATTTCCAGAGCTATGGTAGCTGTAAGTGTGCGTACGCTTTCCAGAGGACTGGTTATAAACTGTACGGAATTTCCTGCTACAAGAATTATTGCCATGGTTTCTCCTATCGCACGGGAAAATCCCAATATTATCGCTGTGATCACTCCGGATAATGAGTGGGAGAGAACTACATGCCATGCAGTCTGCATTTTGCTTGCCCCTAATGCTAAGGATGCCTCTCTTCTGGAGCGCGGCACTGCTTTGAGGCATTTTTCCGATACAGCAATGATTGTGGGCAGTATCATTATGGCAAGGACTATAACCGCTGCAAGGAGACCGTTTCCGGATGGGATCTTAAAAATATTTTTAATCACTGGTACAATTACCATTAGGCCGAAAAATCCGTACACAACTGATGGAATCCCGGCTAATAACTCAATGCCGCTGCGAAAAATAGCTGCTAATTTTTGAGGAAGAAACTCTGATATAAAAAGAGCGCAGAGTATGGCAATAGGTACTCCTAAAATAAGCGCACCCAAACATGCAAAAAGCGTACCCAGAATCATCGGTAGTATGCCATATACTTTCTGATCAGTGGGAAGCCACTTTTTGCCTCCAAGGAAGCTGAAAAAGTTATACGGCGGTTCAGGCAGGATTATGTGGATTTTTTGATTAAGAGAAGCTATAACTCCTGGGTAGATTATTGAGCAGGTGTATGCATTGGGAAAATTGATTGTCCCATTCCCGGCTTCTATTGGTTGTAATATCCTCGTACTCCATTTTTTCCATGGTGAAAGATGGAATACAAGCTCTTGCTTTTCACCATGGTTTTTGAATTGAACTGATACAGTTTTGGTATCCCATGGCAGTTCAATAAATCCCTGTGGATTCTCATAGATTTGACTATTAACAGTAACACTCTCCATATTTTCTACTACCAGACGAAGGGTTTTTGCTGTAGGAAAAAAGAAAGGAGTTACTCCATGTATAAAAATGAAAACTACAATGGCTCCCAAGGCTGCAACTCCTGTAAAGGAGATGCCCCTTAAGAACCATGCAAATACAATGTCGATAATACGACGTAAAAGCATTATATCCTCACTTTAGAACTTTCCTACGCTGATCCAGTTTTTATTTACAATGTTTTGACCTGCGTCGCTGAGTGTCCAGGCAAGAAATTCTTTTGTAGCAGGATTGAGTGGAACACCTGATTTAAAAACAAGGATAAAAGGGCGTGAGATTTTATATGAACCGTTAATTACATTATAGTTGCTGGGATTAACGCCATTAATGCTTATAGCTTTAATCGAATTATCAACTGAACCAAGGGAGATGTACCCAATTGCATCTACGTTTCCCGCTACTGTAGATTTTACAGCACCAGTTCCATCGAATATGATTGCATTTGGCACGATATCACTGTCAGATAATTTGAGAAGTTCCTGAAACGCACTTCTGGTTCCAGATCCTGATTCCCGTGAAACTACCGCGATACCGCCGGTTTTGCCTTTTGCAACTAAACCAAGCTGTTCCCAATGAGTGATCTTCCCGGTATAAATTTCCATGACCTGATTCATATTGAGATTGGATATTGGGCTTTTATTGTTAAGAATAACCGCAATGCCGTCGATGGCTATAACTATGGGTTTTAGCCCAGTTCCAATTTCATTTGGGGTCAGTTCACGGCTGGACATGCCTATTTCGTAGGTTCCAGCTGTAGCGCCTTTAATTCCATCACCAGAACCAGTACTACTAATGGTAATTTTAATGTTGCTGTTTGCTTTTTCGTATTCTGCCTGGAACAATTCCATCAATGGGGTTACCGAAGTTGATCCTCCTACGGAAATAGTATGGGCTTGAGTATTTGCTTTTTTTTCATTATTACCGGTAGCAAAGGCAAAGTCTGTAACCACATAGCATAAAGCTATAAAGAGGAACAAGAATAATAACCTGTTTTTAAAATTTTTCATAATTTAACTCCTTATATGAAAGATAGCTAAACGTATAAGTAGTGTGTTAATCCATAATGATTGGTATGTTAGAATTTGATTAATTGATATTTATTAGTATTTCAGTATTTAAACAAATTTTATTTAAAAATCTTATTTAACAAAATATTAACAATTGAATCATAAAGGATTAACAAATCATCAGTACAAATAACCCATATTTTCATTGAGGAAGTTTGTTGATTAAAAAAAGTATTCTTACTATTACAGTTATATTACTGGTTGCCTGTTTGATCTTCATCAAAGTAGGGGATTGTGGCAGGTATCCAAAACGCAGTACAGACTCACTTTCTTGCCTTAGGCGAGTATATAGACGGATCTACTTTGAACCTACATTGTGGAATTCCCTGAGAAGTATTCATATTGTAGGGACTGGTAGAATAGATTTTATTTGAATTAATTCTATAATATAAAAAATAGTAAATAGCGATAAAATAAAAAAGGAGCTGTCTGAAAATTATCTTCCCAAACAACTCCTTTTATTAAACTAATAATAAATTATTAAAGCAGTCCGCCAAGATTCTTAAGGAAATCCATTCTCCTCTTTGCGTCAACCTCTGCTTCTGCAAAAAGTTTTTCTGCATCTGCAGGTGCTGTTTCGAAAAGTGAAGTATATCTTCTTTCGCTTCTTATAAAATCCTGGAAACTTTCTTTTGGTTCCTTTGTTTCCCAAATAAATCTGCTTCCTGGTTCAAGGCTTGGGTTGTATCTGTAAAGCGGCCAGTATCCTGACTCAACAGCTCGCTTCTGCTCATTTTGTGTTTTTGACATATCAATACCATGAGCAATACATGGAGCATAAGCAATAATTATTGAAGGCCCATTATAAGCTTCTGCTTCTGCGAATGCTTTGATAGTCTGAGCTCTGTTAGCTCCCATTGCAATTGATGCAACATAAACATAACCGTAGCTTATACACATAAATCCAAGATTCTTCTTAGCCATTCTTTTTCCTGCAGTAGCAAAATTAGCAACAGCACCAATAGGTGTTGCTTTTGATGCTTGTCCGCCGGTATTTGAATAAACTTCTGTATCAAGAACAAGAAGGTTTACATTTCTTCCGGAAGCAACAACATGGTCAAGACCGCCATACCCTATGTCGTATGCCCAGCCATCGCCGCCAAAGATCCATATACTCTTATCAAGGAAATAATCTTTAAGCTCAATAATTTTTCTAAGAGCATCTTTTGCTTTGCCTGATGCAGCTTTATAAGCAGGTTCAAGGAGCCCTCCAATCTGGGTCTTTAATTTTTGTGCTTCGCTGTCTTTTTTATCCCAATTGTCGATTGCTTTTTTTAGCGCTGCAGTAAGTTCCGCAGTTGTTCCTTCTTTTAAAAGTTCTTCTATTTTTATCCTGAGAAGTTTTCTGTTGTTATCAATAGCAAGTCTCATACCAAAACCATACTCTGCATTATCCTCGAACAGGGAGTTGGCCCATGTTGGACCTCTACCCTCATTATTTTTGCAGTATGGTACTGTTGGGAAAGTTCCTCCGTAAATCGATGAACATCCTGTTGCATTGGCAATCATCATATTTTCGCCAAAAAGCTGAGTTGCAAGTTTGATATAAGGTGTTTCACCGCAACCTGCGCATGCGCCGGAAAATTCAAAGAGTGGTTGTTTAAATCCAATGCCTTTAACATTGGTCTCTGATGCTCCGTCAAGAACATTATTTGGCAGCTTATCAAAATATTCTGCACATTTTGGCATGTTTGCTTCTCTTTCTTTTTCCAATGCGCTGAATTCAAGAGCTTTTGTCTGATTCTTTCCAGGACAAACATCAATACAAACACCGCATCCTATGCAGTCTTCTGTATAAACCTGTATTCTGTATTCAAGGCTTCTTTCATTTTTTGTATTTGAAAGGATAGTCTCGAAATTCTTGGGTTTATCTTTGAGATCTGCTGGAGCTATCTGTTTTGCCCTTATTGTAGCATGAGGACATGCCATAACACACTGGTTACACTGTATACATGTTTCTTTAAGCCATTTTGGAACACTTGGGGCAATACCTCTTTTTTCAAGCTTTGAT
>WRCW01000109.1 GCA_009783755.1 Spirochaetaceae bacterium | reverse complement strand
CGCATTTATAATCTTGATGTAGTTGTTATCCCGACAAACAGACCAGTAGTAAGAGCTGATAACGAAGATGAGATTTATTTAAATGAAAGTTTTAAACTTGAAGCTATAGTATCTGAGATAGAAAATGCTCATAAAAACGGACAGCCTGTGCTTGTAGGTACTGTCTCTATTGAAAAGTCAGAGGAGCTTTCCAAGCTCCTTACCCGCAGAGGCATAAGGCATGAAGTTTTAAATGCCAAAAACCATGCAAGAGAAGCTCTTATTATTGCAGAAGCAGGAGCCAGAGGTGCAGTCACCATTGCAACTAATATGGCAGGACGTGGAACAGATATCAAGCTTGGAGGAAATCCTGAATTCAGGGCAAGAAGATCTAGCGGAACCGAAGCTTCTCAGGAAGTTTTTGAGATTTCATTTAAGAAAGAATATGAAAACTGGAAAAAAGATTATGAAGCTGTGAAAGCAGCAGGCGGCCTTTTTGTTGTAGGAACAGAACGGCATGAATCAAGGAGAATCGATAATCAGTTAAGAGGGCGTTCAGGAAGACAGGGTGACCCGGGTCGTTCAAAATTCTATATTTCACTTGATGACACTCTTATGAGACTTTTTGGTGGCGAAAATATGAAGTCTTTTATGAGCAAAGTAGGAATGAAAGACGATGAACCTATACATCATCCGTGGATAAGTAAATCAATAGAGAAAGCGCAAAAGAAAGTTGAAGAGCGAAACTATGAAATAAGAAAACATCTATTGGATTATGATAATGTTCTTAATGAACATAGAAAATTCATCTATGGTCAGCGCGATAAAATTCTTGGAGATGATGGCTTAAGCGAAAGAATTGTTGCAATTATTGAGGAATATATTGATGATCTTTTAGCAGAATCCAAAGAGTCAGAAAAAGATAATAATTATTTTATAGATAAAATACAGGAGCTTTTCTTTTATAAAGTTGAAATTCCTTCAGAAGAATTAAAAACAATGAAGCAGGATAAGCTTAAAGAAACTATTCTTGAAAATATAAGAAAAGAAATTCTTGAAAAAGAAGAACAGGTTAGTAAAGAGAATTTTAACTTTTATATCAGAATGGAATATATGCGGCTTGTTGATACAAAATGGCAGGATCATCTGGAAAATCTGGAGGAGCTAAGAGAAGCTGTATATTTAAGATCTTATGGTCAGAAAAATCCTCTTCTTGAATATAAACTCGAAGGCTTTGATATTTTTGATAAACTTATCGCAGATATCAGACTTGCAGTTGCAAGAAAAGTTTTAAATGTAAGAATAAAAACCAATTATGAAGAAACCTCCAGAGCTGTGCGCAATGTAGGGCAGGCTACTCATAATGCAATGGGACAATTTTCAGTATCAAGCGCTGAATCAGCAGGTAGAGGCGAAGGCAAAAAAGGCGCTCCGGAAAGTGCTCAGGTAAGAAGAACAGTTCCCAAAGTTGGCAGGAATGACATGTGCCCATGCGGAAGCGGGAAAAAGTACAAATACTGCCACGGTGCGAGCTAGCCGAAGGCGTATCCCGAGGGTTTGTGAATAGGTTTACTTTCGTTCCATAGAACCATTCGGGATAGTCGAAGGCGTATCCCGATGGTTTGTGAATAGGTTTACTTTCGTTCCATAGAACCATTCGGGATAGTTGAAGGCGTATCCCGAGTTTGTGAATAGGTTTACTTTTGAATAATCTGAATAAAGAATGAAATACTATCTACTCAAGACTGATAGGGGGTATTATCCCGTTAACTTAATAATAGATTTATTTTTAATTAATCAGAATAGAGACTGAAAAATTATCTGCTCAAGACTGATAGGGGGTATTATCCCGTTAACTTAATAATAGATTTACTTTTAATTAATCTGGATAAAGAATGAAATACTATCTGCTTAAAACACTAAGGGGGTCTATAGGCTGCTGATTATGATATATAGAGAAGTGGAGGTGAGGCCCAGTATTTCTCCCTGTGTTTCCCATATCCCCTATAATCTGGTTCTGCACAACCTGCTCGCCCTCTTTAACCCGGTATTTATCAAGATGAGCATATAGCGACTGATAAGTTCCCTGATGCTTTAAAATTATATATTTCCCGTAAATAGAACTAAATCCACACATTATAACTTTGCCATCGTATGTTGCGCGTACAGGTGTCCCAATTTCGTTAGCAATATCAATGCCATAATGCATCATTCTTTTCCCGGTAAAAGGATCAATTCTGTATCCATAGGGGGAGCTTAATGTTCCACGAGTTGGGTAAATAAAAAGTTCTCCAAGAGCTTTTTTAAGGGCAAAACTATCCATTTTTGCACCAGGTATAAAAAGTTCCTGTCCTGGAGTTATTACAGGAGAGTCTATATTATTAATATCAAGAATTGTATTAAGATTTATCTTATATTTATTGGCAATCGAACTCAAGGAATCTCCTTTTGCAACCTTGTAAAAAAGACCATTTTTATCTGGAATTCTTATAATTGTGCCAGCATTGATCATCCTTGCATTTTTTATATTATTAACACTAATTATAGTACCTTGTTCAACATTGTATTTTTTGGCAATAGTTGAAATACTTTCACCTTTTGCAACAACATGTTCTTTTATTTTAAGACCCTTCATCAATGAAAGATCTATATCTCCTCCAAATGGTGTTTTTTCTATATCTCCTTTTGTGGCTATAAAAGATTCGATAAGAGAATCAACATCACTGTCATTAGGAAGTGTAATTACTCCGGCAGGTACAAATGATGATGAATATATTGATGTTGACACAAAGACCGAAAGCCCTGCCATTATTATAAAAATATTGATAATTGAAAATTTTACAACTATTGGTTTTATATGTTTAAAAAAATTGGTTTTTGCCAAATTTAGAACACTTTTTCTGCTATTCTCTTTTATTATATTGGAAACATGATTTATTAACTTCTGAGGAAGGATTATATATTGCCCTTTTAAAGACCTTTTAAAATATCGATTTTTTGACTTGATATCATGCATCATAAAAGGCTTATAAGAGATTTTATTTTTAAATAACTTTTTTTTGACTCTGCTTTTAATTGATTGGAATATGTTGGCTAGTAAAAAAAATAAAGCAAATGATCTTTTGCCCTGTTTTTTAGAGATAGCAGGACGGCACTGCCTTTTGCCTATTTTTTGAGTGTAATTTATTAAATTGTCCATAAACCTTGCTAATATATCGACATTTAAGAGGCAACATATTAATATAAGATTTGATGGAAAAAAGTACTTTTAGCATCAGAAAAAAGATCTTTCTAATTGCTACTACTCTGATCGTATTGTTTATAATTTTCAAATACATGAATATAATGCTCTTTAGCTCTGAAAATTCCGATGAGTCTGTACTTGCAAAACCAAATGTTGAAAGAGGTCCTATTCTTGACAGAAACGGCAGAATATTAGCTATCCAAACAAGGCTTCATTCTGTTACTGCATGGATCCCAAATATAAAAGATGTTGAAAAAACAGTATCCATAATATCAGAAGCCCTAAATATGGATAAAAATCAGCTAAGCAAAAATATTTCATCCCGTTCCAGATTTATGTATATAAAAAGAAAAATATCAAACACAGAAGCTGACAAGCTAAGGACGCATATAAATAGCGGAGAGCTTCCGGGTATAGGTCTTGAACCTGAATACGGAAGGAATTATCCGGAAAAAGATATTGCTTCTCATCTTATTGGGTATACAGGGATGGATAATATAGGCTTAGCTGGTATTGAATATACATATAACAATATCCTTTCACCATCTCCGCCTCTTCTTTCTGCCAGAGGCAAAGAAATATATGGCAATCAGGTTTATCTTACCATTGATTCAAACATACAGTATTTTGCGCATCAGGCTGCCTCTGATGCATATGAAAACTATGATCCAGAACTGGTTATTTTGATTGTTGCAGAAGCAAAAACAGGAGATATCCTCGGATATGTTTCCATTCCAGAGATGGATCTTAATAATTTTGCAAATGCACCTGCAAAAAGCAAAATAAATCATCCTGTAGCGACCGCGTATGAGCCTGGTTCTGTTTTTAAAGTCTTTAGCATTGCATCCTTGCTCAATCTGGATGGGCTCGATGAACATTCACTTTTTCATTGTAATGGCTATTTTGAAATAAACCCTGATGCTACAAATCCAATACGAATAAGATGCCTTGGCAATCACGGAAATGTAAATGCTGAAAAAATCCTTGAGTATTCATGTAACTCAGGAGCTGCTTATGCTTCGCTTACAGTTTCTGATGAGAAATTTTACCAGATGCTTAAAATGTTTAATTTTGGAGAACCAATAAATATTCCATTGTCCGGTGAAAACAGAGGACTTTTAAGAGAATATAGAATGTGGTCTACAAGATCAAAACCCACAATAGCCATGGGACAGGAAATATCTGTTTCTGCCATGCAAATTGTAAGAGCAGCTACTGCATTGGCAAATGAAGGAGTTATGCTTCAACCCCACATTGTAAGCAAAGTTATTTCTCATGATGGCAAAGTAATTGACAGGACAGAAAGAGAACCAATACGTCAGGTTATTGCTCCTAAAACTGCTTCATCTGTTTTAAATATGATGAGTATGGCAGCTGCTGAAGGGACAGGGAGAAGAGCATCTGTCAGAGGCATAACAATGGCTGTTAAAACAGGAACATCCCAGATGCTGGACAAGGAAACAGGAAAATACTCTGATAAAGACTTTATCTCTTCCTGTCTTGCGTTATTTCCTGCTGAGGATCCGGAAATAATATTATACACTGCCATATATAAACCTCAAAAAGTAAGTTATTTTGGCGGAGTAATTGCCGCGCCCCTTGTTGCTACTGTTGCAGAAAAAATAATTTCATATCTTGGAATAGCAAGAAGAGGAGATACAATAATAAACCACTCAGGCAGAATTATTGTTATACAACCTCAGGAGATTGAACTTGGGGAAAATATTCCAGATTTTTTTGGATTATCTAAACGGCAGCTTCTTCCTATGTTAAAAGATAACAGGGTAAAAGTATTAATAAATGGTGATGGGTGGGTCATAAAACAGTCACCTCCTCCTGGAACTCAAATAACAGATGGATTGACTATAGAATTACATTTGGAATAGGACTTACTCTATATATTATGGATATATCAGAAAAAAATTATAAACTTCTGGCAGAAAAATTAGGGATCGATAAAGAAAAACTCTCTCTTGATAAAGATTTTGTTATTGAAAAATCAGCAAAAGGAGATCCTACTGTAAAAATAGGAGATTCCTATATCCATAGCAAATATAACCCAATCGGAGAAGCTAAAAAAGTAATAGAGCAGTATGCAACACAGAACTCCGGACAAACTTATGATTGCTGGGTTTTCGGAGGGTTTGGACTTGGTTATTATGTAGAAAGTTTTCTTGATATCAATGATAATGCAAAAATTATTATAGTAGAGCCTGAAATATCAATGTTTGCTGCGGCTGCCCAGTCGCGGGATCTGGAAAGAATAATCAACTCAGACAGGATCTATTTTGTTATTTCTGCTGAACCTGAAACTGTTTCTACAATTTTAAATACAATGCAATTTGAAAAAATCAACTATTTCCAGATAATTTCAGAATACAGTATGAATCAGGAATATTTTGATAAAGTAAAAAAACTTGTTTCAGCATATATTTCCAGGAAAGAGGTAAATAACAATACTTTAAGACGGTTTGGGAAAATATGGGTAAAAAATCTTTCACAAAATCTTAAAGAGTTTGCTCTTTTTCCTGGTCTTGTTGATATCCAGAATGTTTTTTCTGATATACCTGCTTTGATCGTAGCAGGCGGCCCTTCGCTTGATCAAATTTTTCCCTGCTTAAAACAACTTGCAAAAAAATATCTTATTGTTGCAGTTGATACATCATTTAATGCAGTAATTGCAGCAGGAGTTGTTCCTGATATTTTGATCGTTATTGATCCTCAGTACTGGAATTCGCGCCATCTGGATAGAAGTTCAAGCGCAGGTGAAAATTCCGAAACAATCCTTATTTCAGAACCATCAACATATAGTAAAATATTTAGAAATTTTAAAAATTATAAATATTTTTCAGGATCGATTTTTCCTTTGGGACAATACTTTGAAGATGCTACTTTTCACAGGGGAAAAATAGGGGCAGGCGGATCTGTTGCAACAAGTGCCTGGGATTTTACAAGACAGGCAGGGTGCAGCGAAACTCTCTTTGCCGGGCTTGACCTGGGTTATCCTGGAAAAAAGACACACTTTAAAGGGAGTTTCTTTGAAGAAAGAGCGCATACCTTATCTTACAGACTCCATCCAGCATCAGATATGGATTTTTCCCTGATTACAGATGCGTCGCTGATTGAAACTGAAAGCAACAATGGCTCTACTGTTTTTACAGATAAAAGGCTTGAAATTTACAGACAATGGTTTGAAGAACAGCTTAAAATGCATACACTAAAAACCTTGAGCTTGTCCCAAAATGGGGTAAAAATTAAAAGCATGGAAGTTATAGATCTTAAAACAGCTCTTGATAAGCCTGATATTCGCGAATCTATTGATCATAAGATTGATTCAATTAAGACTTTTATAAAAAAATATAAGGGAGAAAAAGGGATAGAGACTCTTTTAAAAACAGAAAATACTGTTAATGAACTTTCTATTTCTTTGGATCACCTT
>WRCW01000108.1 GCA_009783755.1 Spirochaetaceae bacterium | reverse complement strand
GGGAATATTATCCGGAATATAAAAATTATAAAGTTGCTATAATTTCTCCCTGTATTGCAAAAAAAAGAGAATTTAATGAAACAGGATTAGGCGATTATAATGTAACCATGCTTGCACTTAAAAATATGATCGAACAAAAAAAAATTAATCTGGGAGAATATCCTGCTGTGGAATATATAGGAGCTCCTGCGGAACGAGCAGTAACTTTCTCCTCTCCTGGAGGTTTATTGGATACTGCAGAGCGTTTTATTCCTGGTATCAGAAGGAGAACCCGTAAAATCGAAGGGATACATACTGTTTATCCTTATTTAAAGGGGGTATCACAGACGATTGATAACCCGGATATTGAATTCCCTTTGCTCATAGACTGTCTGAATTGTGATTTTGGCTGTAATGGAGGGCCGGGCACAGGAAATGCAGGAAGAACAATGGATGAACTTGAAAGCCTGATTCGAAAACGGAGTACTACGATTGAAAAAAAAATAAATCCTAAACAACAGGAAAAACTTTACAAAAAATATCATAAGGTTTTAAACCGTTACTGGAATAAAGATCTATACAAACGGACATATAATGATTTTTCAGGGAATAATACTTTAAAACACCCCAGTGAGGCTGAATTAACAGAAATCTACAAATCCATGAAAAAGTTCACCGAAGCAGATTTATATGATTGCACAAGTTGCGGCTACGGAACTTGCGAGTCAATGGCAACAGCAATTTTTAATAAACTAAACAAACCAAGCAATTGCGCCCATTTTAATCTTGCTCTTCTTGGTGATGAGAAAAAAACTACTGTGTATATCAACCAGCAACTTAAAGGACACATTAATCGGGCTCTTGGTGTTATCGAGGAGATCACTACTCTGGTTGAAAAATTAAACAGCAGAATAACAGCACAGTCAGAGTCGGTAAATGTCTCCTCAACAGTTACAGAAGAAATCATAAGTTCCATTAATAAAACTTCCAATCTCTCTCTTCAAAAGCGGGAAGGGATCAAGAAATTGATCAAAAATGCTACGAATGGTCAGGATGCAATGAAAGAGACTATTCAGTCAGTTCAAAATATTGCACAGTCCATAGATGACATTGGATCAGCAATAAAAATCATCAGTGTTATTGCAGCAAATACCAATCTCTTATCCATGAATGCTGCTATTGAAGCTGCCCATGCAGGTGAAGCAGGCAAGGGTTTTGCTGTGGTAGCAGATGAGATAAGGCGTCTCTCCGAGTCTACAAGAGAAAATTCACGAAATATTTCCCAAACATTATCAAACATCATAAAGGGGATCAACGCTACTTCAAAACGTACTGGTGACACAGGTAGCCTGATCAATGAAATGTCAGAAGAGATAAATGGTTTTGCCAGTACAATGACAGAGCTTATTGATACCTTGGGTGAACTGGCTGCGAAAAGCACAGGAATCACCTCATTGCTTGGTAATTTAAAGGGGCATAGTTCTTCTGTTAAAATGGATTATGATCAAATGCTTTCTTTAACAGACAAACTTCGATATGACATTAATTTCCTGGCTGCCATGTCAGCAGATATTGTCAAAGCAATAGAGGAAAATGATCATGAAATAATTTCCAGGCTAATTGCTATGGAAAATAAACAGTTGAATAAGGGATAGTTCATTAAAAATGAATTGGTTTAATGATTTAAAGATACGTAAAAAACTTCTCTTGTCATTTGGTATACTTATATTCTTTATGATCATTTTTACCATATATTCAGCAGCACAGCTTAGCAGTATAGTTGGGGAGTATCGTAATTTAACAGGGTCTACCTCAAAACGGCAAACTGATTTAGCAGATGCACTTGGAACTCTTGCAATGCTTAGGTTAAATAACATTTCCACTGCATACCCAATTGATAATACAATTTCACAATCACTTTTATATTTTCGCAGATTAGATTATGAGCCATTATGTGATACTTTCTTAAAATATTTGAACAATTATCGGGAACATTTAGAAAGCGATAATAATATAACATCTGGAACTATGTTATACCAAATAGGGTATATAAACGAAATTGAAAACTTGTTTATTGAAAATTTTAAACCCTGCTATTATGAAATTCAAAATGGTGTACTTGAATTGAATAATGTTAAAATAAGTGAATGGTTACTTGAAGAATATAAAATTGCAACCGAGATGACAACCTTATTAAATGATCTTCGTGAAATGTCCAGTGACTATATTGAGATAAACTCGGAAATAATAGCAGCTTATTCAGGTAAAATAGTTTTTACACAATTTTTAGTTGCAACTGTTATCATATTATTTTCAATTATTATCTCTATTTTTATGTCAAAAAAGATAGTGATGCCAATTTCCGGATTAAAAAAAGCTGCAACAAAAATTGCAGATGGGAATTTGAATTATCCGATCCGTTTTGACAGAAAGGATGAGTTGGGAATTCTATCAAACCATATAGGAGATATGGTTGATTCTTTAAATAAAGCTACTAATGCAAAATCTGCTTTTCTTGCAAATATGAGCCACGAGATGCGAACCCCATTGAATGTTATTGTAGGCCTTACAGATCTAAGGCTGGAAGATCAAAAACTACCAGGTGAAATAAAGGAAGACCTTATAAAAATCAACAGTGCAGGAGAAATCCTTCTTGGACTAGTTAATGATATCCTGGATATATCAAAGATCGAAGCAGGTAAACTTGAATTAATATTGGTGAATTATAACATTGCAAGTCTGTTGAATGATGTTATTGCGTTAAATATGATCCGTATAAAGAGCAGACCGATAAATTTTATAGTTGATATAAAAGAAGATTTACCAAGTGAATTTTATGGAGATGAACTGCGCTTAAAGCAAATATTAAACAATCTATTGAGTAATGCTTTCAAATATACACAAGAGGGGAATGTCACTCTTCGTGTAGAATATACAAGCAGGAATGAAAAAGAGACGTGGTTATCTATAACTATAAGTGATACTGGTATAGGGATTCGTCCTGAAGATATGCAAAAAATATTCTCCAACTATAATCAGGTTGATACAAAAGCCAATCGTAAAATCGAAGGGACAGGGTTGGGTCTGCCAATAGCCAAAAGACTTGTAGAGATGATGGATGGAAAAATTACAGTTGAAAGTGAGTATGGCAAAGGGAGTTGCTTTTATGTAAATATAAAGCAGGGGTCTGTTATTAGTAACCCCATTGGCAGCGATGTGGTAGAAAGGCTGCGTAAATTCCGCTATACAGATATGAGGCAAAATGTCTCTGATGGAATTGTACGAGTAGATCTTAGTTATGCAAGGGTATTGGTAGTTGATGATTTTTTAACTAATTTGGATGTAGCTGCAGGAATGCTGGTCAAATACAAAATGCATGTAGATTGTGTAACATCGGGGCAGGAAGCTATTGATCTTATAAAGAAGGGAAAACCAATTTATAATGCTATTTTCATGGATCACATGATGCCTGAAATGGATGGAATAGAAGCAACGCAGATAATTCGCAATCTTGATTCTGATTATGCCAGGAATATACCTATAGTATCTTTAACAGCAAATGCCCTTGCTGGAAGTGATAAAATGTTTTTGGACAAAGGGTTTAACGCGTTTTTATCAAAACCAATCAATTTAATGAAACTTGATGTAATATTAAAAAAATGGGTACAGAAAAAAAATCGTGATGAAGCTGAGTCATCTAAAACAAAACCAGAATCTTCAGACAAGACAGCAAAAGGAGATTCTTCTCCATTGGTTGAAATAATAAAAACTGGAATTTCTATACCTGAAATTCCAGGAGTAAATATATATGCTGCGCTTGAATTATACAGCAAAGATATGAATATATATAAATCTATAATAAATTCCTTTGCTATAAACACTCCACAGATAATAAGCGATATGCGAAATGTTACAGAAGAGAACTTGCCGGATTATGCTGTAAATGTACATGGATTGAAAAGCATAAGTGCAGCTATCGCTGCAGATGAGTTGAGCAAAAGAGCCAGAGAACTTGAATTAATGGCAAAAGCAGGTAATTTAGCAGGTGTTTTATCACAAAATGATGAGTTTCTCAGATATGCTCAGGTCATGGTAGAAAATATAACAAACTGGCTTAAATCTTCAGATATTTAATATCTAATGTTTGGGAGAGCAGCAGCAGCTTCTTTCTCTGTAAATACTTCTGTTTTCAAAATAACCCAATAGTCATCAGGTTTTTTCCCATTATCTAACAGATCAATAAGAATCTCGATGGTTTTATCTCCATAGCCAACTGGATTTTCTATAGTGGCTGTATAACGTCCATCTACAATTGCCTGGAAGGCATCGCGTATACCATCAATGCCAACAATTTTAAAATCATTAAGATTCATACCTGCTTCCTCAATTGCTAAAGAAGCGCCAAGAGCCATATCATCATTATGGGAAATGATGCCGCGTAATTGTATCCCTTCAGCCTGAGAAGTTTTAATGATTGACTCCATAACTTGTTTTGCTATAGACCGGACATAGTCACTGGTCTGGGAATATCTGATAACTATGCGATCGTGATTATTAAGAATATTATGAATTCCTTTGCCGCGGTCAATAGCAGAGGAAGCTCCCACAGTGCCTGTCATTTCGACAACATATATAGGACCTTGTTCATTTTCAAAAGCATCTGCAAAAGTTTTGGCAAGCAATTCACCTGCGTAAACATTATCCGGAGCCACAAGACAAACAGTATAATCCTCTACATTTCCGGAGATCATCCTTGCAGCGCGATTAATAATAACTATTGGAATTCCAGCATCTTTTGCTTCTGTAAAAATTGCATCCCAGCCTGTTGCAACAATAGGGACAAAAATAATCGCATCAACTTTCTGAGTGATAAAATTGCGCATTGCAGTGATCTGATTTTCCCGCTTTTGCTCTGCATTAGAATAGAGAAGGGTAAAACGGGGATGTTTATCAAAAACTTCCTGCATTTCTAATGTATTTGCAATACGCCACTCTGATTCTGTACCAATTTGACTGAATCCTATTACATATTTTTCTTTTTTCTTTGAAGGGGAACTGATTTTTTTCTCACCGCTGCATCCCAATAATGATACTGATAGAATAGCTATAACCAATCCAAAAAATATAATATGCAGTTTTTTTATAGAATTCACTTTTGATCATCCTTATTATGGTTACATCTATTCGACCTTAGATCTTTTACCCAAATTTTAGAGTACAAACATAATAGGGTGTTGTCAATCTATTTTTAAAGAGTTCATATTGAGTGTTTCATTCATACTTCCAGTACGATAGCCCAATAAATCAAGTGCAACATAAGTAAAACCAATTTCTTTAAAAGTTGTATGTATTTTTTTTCGATTGGAAAGGGAGTCCAGAAGAAGAAAGCCATTAGCATCTGTTTCTATACGGGCAAGATTGCCATGATATCGTACACGCACTTGATGAAAACCCATATCAAGAAGAAATTGTTCTGCTTTCTCGATCATACTCAAACGGGAAGGGGTAATTTCTTCCCCGTATGGAAATCGTGTTGAAAGGCACGCAAAAGATTGCTTATTCCAAGTGGATAATCCCATCTCTTTGGAAAGTTCACGTATTTCCTGTTTACTAAGTTTTGCATAGCATAAAGGACTTTTAATACCAAGTTCTTTGATAGCAATCATTCCCGGACGATAGTCGGTGCTGTCATCAATGTTGGAGCCTTCAATGATATGGGAAATCCCTCGCTTCTTTACTACATCAATTATTTTAGAGAATATTTCTTTCTTGCATATATAACAGCGGTTTACAGGATTTTTTGAAAAGCCATTTATTGAAAATTCATTTGTATCGCATATAACATGAGTGATTCCATGTTTTTTGCAAAAGGCTGATGTTTCTTCAAGTTCCCGCTTTGGGAAAGAAGGGGAGCGCGCAGTAATTGCTATAGCTTTATCTCCCAAGAGATCATGGGCTATTTTTAACAGGAATGTAGAATCTACTCCGCTTGAAAAAGCAACTGCAACGTTTCCTAAATCGCGCAGATGTTCTTTTAGTTTATCAAGTTTTTGTATTTTGTGATCTTTTTTTATTTTATCTGATTGTTCAAATATACCCATATTTTTTGCTCCATTTCGTTTATAGAAAGATTGTGTTCTTTTGCCAGCGTTGCCAGATCCTCATACTCCAGTTTGGATTTTATAACGCCAAAGCCTTTGCCTGTTTTTAATCTTACTTTGCCAAATGGTGTTTCTGTTATTTTTGTTTCCCGTTCAAGTATATAGCGGCTAAGAATTGATTTTCTTACCCCAAAAGTTGTAGTGTGTTTTAACAAAAGAGCTGCAAACATATCAGCTTTTTCCACCTCACAGATACAGGTAAGGAGTATTCCAGGACGCTCTTTCTTCATTCCAACTGCAGTGGTAAAAACATCCAATGCACCGGCATCCATCAATGTTTTGCAGGCAAAACCAACTGCCTCAGCAGTCATGTCATCCAGGTTGCAGCATAATTCAACAACCTCCAGAAAACTTTCACCCAGAAAAACGCGAACACAATTTGCAGCCTTAAAATCTTTTTTTCCCATACCATATCCTATTTGCTGTACAGACATCTGAGGCATAGGGAGAAAATCATCTGCAAAATACTTAAGCAAAACAGCTCCTGTAGGCGTGCAAAGCTCTCCCTGTATGTTTCCACCAAAAGCAGGAATATCTTTTAAAATATACGCAGTAGCAGGCGCTGGAACAGG
>WRCW01000107.1 GCA_009783755.1 Spirochaetaceae bacterium | reverse complement strand
TGAATATCAAATCATAATTTAAAAAATTGTTAAAAAACTCGAAATCCTGGACTATAAAGCAGTTAGCGATGTGTTTCAAAATCAAATCTATCATATAGGCTCACTTGAAAAAATTGCATAGAATTTATATACTAAAGATACAGTTTAAAAGAGTCTTTTTAAAACCAGTTAATAATAGCTAAAAAACTTTGTGCTTACCCGGGAGGAAAAATGTATAAACCTGTTGACCCAAAAGTGAATTTTCCAAAAATGGAAGAAAAAATAGTTCAATTCTGGAAGGAAAATGACACTTTTAAAAAATCTATCAAGCAAAGAGAAGGGTCTAATGAATATGTAATTTATGATGGACCTCCGTTTGCAACAGGTCTTCCTCATTTCGGCCACCTGGTGCCAAGCACTCTAAAAGATATATTCCCCAGATACCAAACAATGAAAGGACGCAAAGTTGAAAGAAGATTTGGATGGGACTGCCATGGACTCCCTGTTGAATATGAGATGGAAAAAGAACTCAAAATATCAGGAAAAAAAGCAATTGAAGATTTTGGAGTAGCAAACTTTAATGAATCATGCAGAAAAATAGTTTTAAGATATACAAAAGAGTGGGAAACAGTAATAACAAGATTAGGCCGCTGGGTAGATTTTGTAAATGATTACAAAACAATGAATCCCGACTATATGGAATCAATATGGTGGATAGTTAAGCAGCTCTGGGAGCGGGGACTTATGTATGAAGGGTATTATATCCTCCCTTACTGCCCAAGGTGTTCCACTGTACTTTCAAATAATGAGCTTAATCTTGGCGGATATAAAGATGTTCATGACCCTTCAATAACTATCAAGTTTAAAATCAAGGGAGAAGACAACGCATATTTTCTCGCATGGACAACAACTCCCTGGACACTCCCTTCAAACCTTGCCCTTACTGTTCATAATAATATTGATTATGTAAAAGTAAGCGATAAAAATGAGTTCTATATAATTGCAAAAGAGAGGCTCTCTGCTTATTACAAAAAACCCGAAGAGTATTCTGTGATATGGGAGAAAAAAGGGAGCGAGCTTGTTGGAATGTCCTATGAGCCTCTTTTCCCATATTTTGCATCAGAAGAGAAAAACGGCGCTTTTAAAATATTTGCAGGGGACTTTGTAACAACAGAAGATGGAACAGGAATTGTTCACACTGCCCCTGGATTTGGAGAAGATGACTACAATGTTCTTAAAGGGACAAAAATAACAACAGTCTGTCCTATTGATGAAGAGTGTAAATTCACATCAGAGGTTTCTGATTACAAAGGGAAATTTGTTAAAGATGCAGATAAAGAGATCATGGAAGATCTTAAAAGAGCAGGTAAACTTGTTGCAAGGAGCCAGTATCTTCACCCATATCCTCATTGCTGGAGATGTTCTTCGCCGCTCATATACAGGGCAATATCATCATGGTTTGTAGATATAGAAAAGGTAAAGGATAAAATGATCAATGCCAATGAGCAGATCTCGTGGTATCCTTCACATCTAAAACATGGAAGATTTGGAAACTGGCTTAAAGGGGCAAGGGATTGGGCAATTTCAAGAAACCGTTTCTGGGGAAACCCAATACCTGTCTGGAAGTGCGATGCATGTAATAACGTTGAATGTGTTGGTTCCAGAAAAGAGCTTGAGGAAAAGGGTGGGGTAAAAGTAGATGATATCCACAAACATATAATAGACAATATCTCATGGAAGTGCTCAAAGTGCGGCAAAGGGACAATGAAAAGAATTCCTGAAGTTCTTGACTGCTGGTTTGAATCCGGCTCAATGCCATATGCGCAGGACCACTATCCCTTTGAAAATAAAGAGCATGTTGAAAACCATTTTCCTGGAGATTTTATATGCGAAGGGCTTGACCAGACAAGAGGATGGTTTTATACGTTAGTGGTTCTTGGAGCAGCTGTTTTTGATAAACCTGCTTTTCAGAATGTAGTTGTTAATGGACTTGTTCTTGCTGCAGATGGGAAAAAAATGTCAAAGTCCCTTAAAAACTATTCAGACCCAAGCGAAGTTATTTCAATGTATGGCGCAGATGCATTAAGATTTTTCCTTACAAACTCTGCAGTATTGCGCGCAGAAGATTTAAGATATTCAGATGATGCAGTAAAAGAAGTACTAAAAAATCTTATAATACCTATCTGGAATGCATACAGCTTTTTTGTTACTTATGCAAATATAGATAAAATAAAAATCAATAACATGGAAGCTTCTGCTTCTCCTTCAAACCCTCTTGATAAATGGATCATATCGGAGATCGAAAAACATGTTGAAGATATTACAAATGCACTGGATACATATGATGTTCAGAAAGCAGATGTAATTATTTCCAATTTTATAGATATTCTAAATAACTGGTATATAAGAAGATCAAGAAGAAGATTTTGGAAATCTGAAAATGATACTGATAAAAAAGAAGCATACCAGACTCTCTACACTGTTATAATGAAGCTTGTGACAACAGCATGCCCCATAATTCCATTTACAACAGAAGAGATATATCAGAACTTAAAATCAGATTCCATGCCTGAGTCTGTTCATCTTTGCGATTATCCTCTAAGCGATAAATCCAAAAGAGATCAACAGCTTGAGAAAAAAATGGAAGTTACACGAAACATTGTTTCCATGGGCAGGGCTTTAAGAAATAATTTCGCTATTAAAACAAGACAACCATTAAAATCTATTTCTGTTGTTACAAGAGAACAGAGTGAAAAAGCAATTTTAAAAGAGATGTCTGAAATTATCGCAGAAGAACTTAATGTAAAAGAAGTTTTTATCCGCGAAAATGAAGATGAATTTGTAGAGTACAAGGCAAAGGCAAATTTTAAAACTCTTGGAAAAGTACTTGGCAAGAATATGAAAAAAGGGGCTGAAAAAATAGAAGCTTTGAGTAAAACAGAGATAAAATCTATCCTTGATGGCGCTGCGCTCTCTATTAAAATTGATGAAGAGGATTTTGAAATTACAGCAGAAAGCATTGTTGTACAGAGATTTGAAAAAGAAGATTTAAAAGTTCTTAATGAAGGGACAATAACAATCGGGCTTGATACAAAAATTACAGAGCAGCTCAAAGAAGAGGGCGCTGTAAGGGATCTTGTCCGCAATATACAAAACCTTAGAAAAGAGAAAGGGCTGGATGTAACTGACAGGATCAAGCTGACATTGTCTGGCAATGAAAATCTAAAAAAAGCAGTTAAGAATTATTCCGATTATATTTTATCTGAAACTTTGACAAATAATATTGAGTGGAAAGATATTAAAAGCGGACCGGAATATGAATGCGGTGATTACAATTGTTATATAGATTTGGAAAAAAATTAATTAATAAAGTATTATTATTTACCCTTATATTAACCCTGACAATTATATTGTCAGGGTGTGTTACTGGAAAATCATTTTCTAAAAACAGCTCTGCGAATCCTTTGAATATTATCCCTTCTGACTTCTCTGTTTATTTAAAGATAAATGAATCTGCTGAAGGTATTCCTGTTATTGGAAGGAAACTAGGAAAGTTTTCAGCAGAAATGGGGATCCCCAAATCTTTGAAAGAGAGGACAGATGATATTGCAGCTGTTTTTATTAAGGATAATTGGGGCTATATTGTAGCGCAAGGAAGCTATCCTGAATCTTTAATTAAAGAGAAGCTTGAAGAAAGCGAGGAATGGGAAACAGGTTCTTATAGCAAAATAAAATATTACTTTTCCGATAGTACAAAAATTATTATTATAATGTTAAAAAACACCATCGTAGTTTCAGATTATCGAAAAGGAAAGGAGCAGCGATCCGATTCCGCAGATTTACGCGCAAAGAGAATTATTGATATTATCAAATCAAATGAGACTGTTACTTATCCTTTAGTTGCTGATTCTGTTTTTCATATAACATCAAAAAATCCTGATATTGTTTTTACACAATTTGTAACAGAAAATGTAAATCTTGATACTATTAAAGAAGTGAATTTTGATATAATTCTCCATCCTAAAAAGAAAAAAAGTGGGGGAATAAATATTTCCTTTCTGGTTGAAGATGAAAAAAAAGCATTGCTTTTTAATTCTGTGATAAGACTTTTCATATCTGATTATGTTGTAAAGAAAAAAATAACAGATGTAAAAACATTAAGAGAGAATAACAGTATTTATCAGGATGGTATTTTTGTTCATGTTAATATTTCTGATATCTCACTTGAAAAGCTAAATATATTTATTACTGATTTTATAGGGGAAGCAAATTGGTTATAGGTGTAGTTGATTATAAAGCAGGAAATCTGAAAAGCATTGAAAATGCTCTTAAAAATTTAAATGCAGATTTTATAATATCTGATGATCCTGATAAGCTTAAAAGTTGCGATAAGTTGATATTCCCTGGAGTGGGAGAGGCAAGTTCTGCAATGCGAAATTTGTCAAAATATGGTCTTGATCAATTTTTAAAAGAATATGCAAAAAAAGGAAATCCATTGCTTGGTATCTGTCTTGGAACGCAGATCATCCTTTCATGCTCAGAAGAAGGAAATACAAAATGCCTGAATATTATTGATGGAAAAGTTCAACTGTTTGACAAAAATATGGGGCTTAAAATTCCGCAAATAGGATGGAATACAGTGCGTTACGTAAAACCACACTATCTTTTTAATGATATTCCAAACCATTCTTCTTTTTATTTTGTACACTCCTACTATCCCAATGTAAAAAAAGAATTTACAATAGGGGAGTGTGTATATGGAATTACTTTTACTTGCACCATATCGCACGATAATATTTGCGCTCTCCAGTTTCATCCTGAGAAATCAGGAAGACATGGTCTTAAATTGATAGATAATTTTCTTAAAGGAGAATAGAATATGTTTTTTAAAAGAATAGTTGTATGCCTTGATGTAAGAGATGGAAAAACAACAAAAGGGATAAAATTTAAAGGTAACGTAGATATAGGCGACCCAGTCGAAATGGCTGAAAAATATTATAAAGAAGGGGCAGATGAACTTGTTTTTTACGATATTACTGCTTCTTCTGAAAACAGAGGAATAATGATTGATATTGTAGAAAAAGTTGCAGAAAAAATATCTCTCCCTTTTACAGTAGGCGGCGGGATAGCCAGTACAGAGGATATAAGAAGAGTACTGCTTGTAGGAGCTGACAAAGTAAGTATTAACAGCCAGGCAGTAAAAAATCCTTCGATAATCGAAGAAGGGGCATCTCTCTTTGGCAGGCAGTGTATTGTTCTTGGAATGGATGCACTTGCTGACCGAGCAATGCCATCAGGATACCGTGTTGTTATTAATGGAGGAAGAACCCCGACAGAACTTGATGCTCTGGAATGGGCAAAGCAAGCTGAAAAACTTGGAGCAGGCGAAATTGTTCTTAACTCAATAGATACTGATGGTGTAAAGCAGGGTTATGAAGTAAACCTTACAAATATTATTTCTTCAAGTGTAGGTATTCCTGTTGTTGCATCTGGCGGTGGCGGAAAACCAGAACACTTAAGCGAGGTATTTACAAAAGGGAATGCAGATGCAGCTCTTGTAGCATCGATGGTACATTATGGATATTATTCTATTAAAGAAATTAAAGAATATTTGAAGAAATGCGGCATTCCTGTAAGGCTTGATTGGTAATCACCACGATTATCTGGGCGCCCAGTCTCTACTCCTGCCTACATCCTTGTGCCAGCCTGTAACAAGTTATGTCCTGCGCGTATTGTCCATAGCAGGGGTGAAGGTCATATCTCATTGCCATTTGGTTTAGACTTCGTCAAGGCTCTGCCGAAAAACTGCGACTTGGCACAAAAAATCGGACATGTTCTCGCATTAGCTAACTGACCTTACATGTAATTTATTAAAGATCACAATTTGTGTCCTTTTGACTTATTCTTTTTTTTATTTCATCAATAGAAAGCCCTTGATCTAGCAATTCCAAGAAATATTTTCTTTCTTTTTCTTGTCCATCAACGAGTCCTTTAGCATGACCCTCCAGTAAAGCTTCTTCTCGTTCTTCCTTGCGGGCAAAAGCAATTGCGTCTTCAGTATTCCATTCAGTTAATATCATATTAAGAACCTCCGACCCATGAGTTTTAAGGTACTCTGTAAGTATATCATGTGTTTGACAATATTTTATAGCTTTTTTTATTGCTTCTTCCAAGTCTCCTAATTCTTTCCAGTATTCATATATTTTCGTTATAAATACACAGTATTCTGAAAGCTTTTTAGAACGAGTAATAATATCTTTGTTTCTTCCTTCATTTATATTAAGTACTTTTACTTCAAGTTCCAGTAAAGGATTATCATTTTCCAGGAAATCTGGTTTTTCAAAGAGATCAGATAATCTGTAAACATGTTTATCAGGAAAAGTATCCTTGCCATTGTATAGTACATAAAATTCAGGCCAGGGTATGGAAATAGACTTTCTTGAATACAATGTTCTCCCTTCAATCTTCTTTTCCAATACTCGGGCTATGTAGAGAAATAGCCTGAATGCCATATTAGGGTTAATAGTACTTTGATGTTCAATTAGAATAATAAGCTTTCCACCTATCTCGAAAGAGATATCATTGTAAGTATCCATGAATAAAACATTTTCCAAAGTGTTTATTGAAACAGGAATATCATTGGGAAGGGTAATTCCTTTAAGAGCACAGTATAACTCCCTTAAGATATCTGGGGTACTGAATAAAGAAGTAAACACACTATCTTTAAATTTTCTGTTTGTCTGCATAATATTTATATACAGTATGAATATGCAGTTTGCTTCAAAACATTGTGAATAATAACTTGCTGTTATTCATCATTTGTACGAAAG
>WRCW01000106.1 GCA_009783755.1 Spirochaetaceae bacterium | reverse complement strand
TCATTATACGAAATTAATAATGGAGGAAATGGCTAAATACCCGGATGAATACTTTAAGACAATAGATTTAGAAGTTATTGTAATAGTTAAGAATTTAAAATTTGATAATGTTTATAGAGCATCTGTACCTGATAATTACAAACGTATTCTATTTATGGGTATAAGGAGTGATTACAGGGATGATTATTTAAGGCATGTTTATCATCATGAAAAGAATCACTATGCTGAATTCTATATTTGGAAAAACTATCGGTATGATTGGCCTGAGTGGCGAAAATTATATGAGAGTACAAAACGCGGTGGCGAGACAGCTTATCAAAATGGCGAAGATCGCAGTGTTGGGGTTTACAGAAAAGACTTAGTTGGTTTTCTTAATACTTATTCAACACTTGGCCAGGAAGAAGACAGGTCAGAAATGATAGCATATTTCCTGACAGATAGTGAAAATAAATTATTTATGGAAAAAGCAAAGAACGATAAGATATTTTATCAAAAAGCTGTTTTGCTGTTTACATTGTATAAAGAAAAATTAAATTTTGATTTATTGAAATTATTTTTATCAAAAGCAAATGGATAAACAAAAATAGCGCATAACAAAATGGATGTATGTAAATCTATGCATGATTTTAACAGATTAAAAGACAAAGAAAAAAAACTTCTTGAAAGATTTATTAGATATGCAAAAGTCGAAACAACTTCTCTGGCTTATTCACAAAGCTCTCCGTCCACAAAATATCAGTGGGATTTATTAAAAATACTTAAGCAAGAGCTTTTTGAAATTGGGGCAGAAGATGTAACTCTTGATGAAAATGGATATATAATTGCAAGAATTCCCCCTTCGCCTGGATATGAAAATATTACTACAATTGGTTTTCTTGCTCATATAGATACAGCTTCCGATGTTTCGGGAAAAAATGTAAACCCTGTTATACATGAAAACTATAATGGAGAAACCATTAAGCTTAATGGAACAGAGATTGCCCCTTCAAAATATCCTGATCTTAAAAAATATAAGGGAGAAACAATTATCACTTCAGATGGGAATACTCTTTTAGGTGCAGATGATAAAGCAGGCGTTGCTGAAATAATGACTGCTGCTGAGTATATGATCAGCCATAAAGAGATGAATCATGGTCCTATAGAGATATTTTTTACCCCTGATGAGGAGATAGGGCGCGGAATGTCAAAATTTCCTGTTGAAAAAGTAAAATCTCTTTTTTGTTATACACTTGACGGTGATGGTGAGGGGACAATTGAGATGGAATGCTTTAATGCATATTCCGCAACTGTAAAAATAAAGGGAAATGTAATACATCTTGGAAATGCTCGCGGAAAACTTATAAATGCTGTAAAGCTTGCTTCTGAGTTTGTTCAGATGCTCCCTTCGCAGGAAAGCCCAGAAGCCACAGATGAGAGGTATGGATATTATTGCGCAAATGGTATATCGGGTAATCTGGGGGAAGCAAAAGTAGAATTGCTGCTAAGAGATTTTGATAAAACTAATATGGAAAAACGGATAAAAGCAGTAGAGTCAGCAGCTAAAACACTGGAATTGTTATATCCGGGAAGTTTGATAGATGTATCTTTTAAAAGACAATATGGGAATATGGCAGATTATATTGGCAAAGAAAGTTTAGGAATAAAGTTACTTTTTGATGCTGTAAAAAAGTGCGGGATAGAGCCTGTTGAGAAAATAATCAGAGGTGGAACAGATGGGGCAAGGCTTAGCGAGATGGGTATTCCATGCCCAAATATTTTTACAGGCGGATATAATTATCACAGCAGGGAAGAGTGGGCAGCCCTTTGCTCTATGGTCAAAGCTTCGAATGTAATTATTACACTTGTAGAACTTTGGGCTAATTCCGGAAAATAATATAAATCATATTTTTGCATATATCTCATAAAAATTAGCTAAAAATATTGCAAAATAGTAGTCTTTTGAAATCATCAAAGTACCAGCTATATTCAGATTATTATTTTAATTATTGTTTTACTATACTTTTTATGCTATAATTATTGTGAGAAAATGCGTTTAAAACATTTGTCTGTAATATTACTGCTAATTGGACTCATTATTTCCTGCGCCGGGCCATTGGATTCAACTGGATCTGATGAAGAGATACAACTCTTTTCTATAAAAAATGGATCAATACTCGAGAAAGGCGCAGCTTTGCCTGTGACTCTGGTTTTTAATGAATCTGATTATTGGTTTGATTACCTTAATATATTGCTTTACGATGATTCAGGAAAAGAAATTTCTGTAGATAAAATAGAAAAAGCTTACATTGGAAGTAATAGAAAAAAAGAATTATTACTGCCAGAAAACCTTGAAAATGGAATTTATCATGCAAAATTTGAGATTTATAGCCATGATAAAATAATTTTTTCAACCATAACAAACTTTTTTAATGGAAATAATTCTTATAGAATAAATAACATTCAGTCTTATCCTCCAAATCCTGCACCAGGAGAAAAAGTTCTTCTTATTGCTGATTTTGCTACTACTGCAAATAATTCTTCTGATCCCTATTTTAGATGGATAATAGGTAAAAATATTGTTTCTGAAGGGTATTACTCAAAAGGGGCTAATAAGTATAACTGGACAACTCCTACTGTTGAAGGGGCATATTCAATAACTGTAGAGCTTTTCCCTTTTAAACCTATGGATAAAGTTTTTGAAAAGTTCAGCTCAGCTATAAATAAAACTTCATCTGTTATTGTTTCTGAATCCAATAGAATAAAACCAGGTGAATTTCTCCCTGAAGCATCATATTCAACTCTTTTTCATTTTAGAGGTGAAATTGCTGACTCCGGGTATTTGGATGCTGGTAATAATAATTTTAAAGTGATTGGAGAGCCTTCGCCTGATTTCAGGGGAGGAATATATGGATATTATTTTGAGAAAGATGAATATATTGAAATCCCAAATATAGTAGTTCCATTTTCTAAAGAGGGTGCTGTACAGCCATTTTCAATAAAACTTAAATTTATTGATGATTATTCAAGTTCTTCAGATCTTTCACAAAATATTCCTTTTTTTAATTCTTATTCCGAAGATGAGACTTTTAAAATTTCAGTGGGTCAGGATACAGGGACTCAATATTTCTGTGAAATTGTTTCAGGGGCAAATAAATTCATAAGCAGAGCTTATCGCAATATAAATACTTTAAACACCATACTAAATCTTACTGTTTCTTTTTATCCAAACCGTAATTCATGTACCATTGTGTGGATAATGAATGGTGAAACTGTTGGGCGTGAAGATATCCCATTTATCCCTGTTTTTCTTAACTTGGCTGGAACTGATGGGAAAACTATAATAGGCAGCGGATTATCCTCCATGCTTTTTGATGAAGCAGGTGTCTATACAAAAACTATCGATGGAAAGAATTCTACAGCTCCCTTTTGCTTTAGAGATTATAATTTGGAAATCTTAGGTAAAGGTCTTCTTTTTGCAGAGGGCTTTGAATATATGGAAAATAATTCTCCTCTTAAAAATAATGGCGCTATAGTAAATAATGGTCTGGCTGTTCTTAGTCCAAATGGGTGGATTTGCGCAGGCTCTAAAATAAATTTATCCGGTAATATGGAAGTAAATATCATTGTGGAGGCAGGCGATTGCGCTATTGCAATCAAAGATCCATCTGGCATTGATATTTTTTCACGTAGTCTTAAAGAAGGGACTGAAAATTTCATAATCAATAATATTACTTCCGGAAATTATGATATTTATATATTAAATAATAGTGAAACTATGTCAACTTTTATTGACAGTGTATTAATTACTAAAGTACACTAACGGTAAGCTAAAGTTATAGGCTGGCAATTATAAATATGTTAAAAAAAAACTTATCTCTATAATTTTTTTACTTTTTACAGTTTATTTATATCCTCAGGAACATAATAAAGAAACTTTTTCTCTCTATTACGGTGGTGTAACATGGGCAATTCCGCAGCAAAAAACAGATTTATCAAAAATTGATCTATCAAAATTAGATCTCTCAGAAATAGGTATACCAGAAACAGAGTTGTCAAGAATAGATTTATCAAAAATAGATTTGTCAAAAATTGATCTATCAGAAATAGATTTAGCAATACTGGGTTTATCAGAAACAGATATGCCGGAAATAGATCTATCAAAAATAGGTTTATCAGATTTATCGATAGAAGAGAGAAAAAAAATATCATCATCTATAAATAAAAGTTTTATAGATATGCTCACTGCTACTGGTGTTTTTATTATTTCTGATTTTTCTGATTCACCTTCAAAAGGGAATGTTGAAAGAGTAAAAAAAACACACAGATATTCAGTTTGTCCTGAAATAACAGAATTTAATATTACAGAATCTAAAACAAGCGGCATCTTTTTAAAACTCACTATAAATTTCATAATTGAGGATTATTTTGGCAGTGATAAAAAAGAACTTGCTGTTTCTGCAATAGGGTGGGGCAAAAACAAGAGCGAGGTAATAGCAAACAGCCTTGATAAGATTATTGGCCAGTTTGAATATGTTATAGCTGAATTTGAAGAATTGTCAGAGCGTTTCAGGATAGTTGATATATTTCAGGGAAGTGTTGTAATTAACAGTGGTAAGAAAAAAGGAATTAAAGCAGGAGATTTTTTTTATTCCTATGATTATCATACTGGAAAAAAAACAGGAAATTTTATTGTAGAGAGAGCAGAGCCAAATTTATCATATGCCAGGATTCTTAATACAAAAGTGAACCCGGAAGTAGAAGATCCATTAAAGTCATATAATTATATAGGTATTTTAGTGGAAGCATATATGGACAGTTTTTCAGGAACTTTTTTTTCAGGGCATGTGAGAGGAACCAAGATTATTTGGACAAGAGGGCTCTATACTGTTAACCCTGTTTTTGGATTAAATGTATATGATCTTACTGATATTGGCGGCAACAAAGCTGTTTTAGTGACTCCTTATCTGGGGTTTAGAATTGTACGGTATATAAAATCGTTTTCACTTTCTTCTCTTGTTACAATTGACAGAGGATATTTATCAGAAACTGAAATCTCGCATACATCTCCTGGATGGGAATATTATGGAGGAACAGTTAAGGTTGAAATTGCAAAAAAAATTATGAAACATTTATATATACATGCGGAAGGGGGGTTTTCAGGATTTTTTTCTCCTGATTATGACTATTATCCGGAAATTACAGGATTTGTTTTTGGTGGTGGTATAGGTCTGAAATTTTAATATATGATTAAATTTGATATTGGAAAATGAATTATGAAATACTATGAATATGATACTGATGATATGATCGCAGCACTTGCAACTCCCTGGGGTGAGAGCGCTATTGCTGTAATAAGAACAACCGGGCAGGGTTGTATCGAGGCTTTATCTGCTGTTTTTAATGGGAAAAAAAATCTTGGCAAAGCCAGACCTTACTCAATGAATTACGGAACTCTTAAAGATCCGGGAACCGGAAAAAAAATAGATGAAGTTATTATTGGAATTTATAAAAAACCTCACAGTTATACTGGGCAGGATATGGTTGAAATATTTTCTCATGGAAGCATGGCAGGGATAACAGAAATATTAAAAATGCTGCACTCTGTTGGCTTCAGGGATGCAAAGCCAGGCGAGTTCACCTTAAGAGCTTTTTTGAATGGCAAAATGGATCTTACACGCGCAGAAGCAGTAAATGAAATAATAAAATCAAAATCAACAAAAGCCATGGATCTTGCTCTTCAGAGGTTATCAGGAACTGTCTTTAACAGAATAAATCATATAAAAAATTTAGTTGCAGAAATTCTTTCGGAAATAGAGATTCAGCTTGATTACGCAGAGGATGAAGCTGATCCCGAAGCATCGCTTGATAAAGAAAAAATAGAAAAAGCTATTGCTCTGTTAAAAGAGCTCTCTTTTACATACAGGGTCGGAAAAATAATCCAGGATGGTGTTTCTGTTGTTCTTGCAGGAAAAACAAATGCAGGAAAATCATCGCTCTTTAATCTTTTTAACAAAACAGAACGTTCTATTGTCTCTGAATATCACGGTACTACAAGAGATTATATAGAATCATTTCTTCTTATAGGTGGAATACCTGTAAAACTTTATGATACAGCAGGGCTGCGTAATTCCGATAATCCTGTTGAAGCGCTGGGAATAAAAAAAAGTATTGAAATAATAGAAAAGTCAGATATTATACTTTATCTTATAGATGGCAGCGTTGGTCTTGATAATGATGATATATCGTTGATGAATTCATTTGATTCAAAAAAGCTTATAAAAATATGGAATAAGGCAGATATAGCTTTGGAAAAATCACCAGATGATTTTATCGATATAAGCGCTCTAACCGGAGAAGGATTCGAAGAACTTGAGACAGAAATAGAAAAAAGAATAGGAACTGATAAATTTGAAATCAGTGATAGTGTTGTTATTGATTCAGAAAGACAAAAGAATCTTATTGATGAAGCATTAATGGCGCTTTCAAATTCAATAGTTTCTATTAAAGAAAATATGCCTCTTGATCTGATTGCTGTTGATATAAAAGAAGCATTAGATAACCTGGGCGAAATTACCGGAGAAGTTACAAGTTCCGATATACTTGAACTTATGTTTTCAAATTTTTGTGTAGGAAAATAATTATGGATTTTGATGCAATTGTAATAGGCGGCGGACATGCTGGAATAGAAGCTGCACTTTCTCTTTCAAGACTCTCTTTTGATACACTTATTATTACTCAAAATATTGATACAATAGGAAAACTCTCATGTAATCCTGCTGTGGGCGGGCTTTCCAAAGGCAATATTGTTAGAGAAATTGATGCTCTTGGCGGAGAGATGGCAAATCTTATTGATAAAACAATGATACAGTTCAGAATGCTCAATAAAAGCCGTGGTCATGCTGTACAG